>JBEKQH010000459.1:0-4011 GCA_049519915.1 Opitutaceae bacterium | reverse complement strand
TGACCTACGACATCCAGAAACTCCTGGCCTTGCCCGGTAATTTGACCACCCCGGCGCTGGTCAGCGAATGGCAGGGTTGCCTGGCCGCTCTTCCGCCGCTGCCGATGGATTCGACCGGCGCCTACGTCAAGCCCGCCCAGATTTACGGGTCCGGCATGAATAGTGAAAACCCGGAATGCTACTGCATTTTTCCTTATCGGATTTATGGGGTGGGCCTGCCGAATTTCAATACGGCCCTGGCCACGTTCAACAACCGCACGGTGAAGACCTATAAATATGATTGGAGCCAGGATCCGATCGATGAGGCGCTGGTGGGGCTGACCAGCGCGGCCCAAACCGACGTGATCAATAATTTCAACGACACGGCCTCCACCGCCAGATATCAGGCGTTCTGGGCCACAAGAAACGATTATGTGCCGACGGAGGACACGGGCGGCGCGGCCATGAGCGCCTTGCAGTATATGTTAATGCAGTGCGTCGGAAGCAAAATCATCCTTTTTCCGGCCTGGCCCGCGACCTGGAATGTCGACTTCAAACTCAACGCTCCGGAAAACACCAGCGTCCGGCTCGTCCTGCAGGGCAGGGACATCGCGCAGTTGACGGTCACTCCTGCTTCTCGCGCGAGTGACGTGGTCGGGGGGCCGCCTATCCCGGCGGCCAGTTACAACAGCGAATCGGGCGTGCAAACCGAGGCCTGCTCGGAAGGAGGCCTGGATGTCGGCTACATCAGCGACGGCTCCTACACGGCCTACAACCAGGTGGACCTGGCCGGTTGCACCTCCTTCGCTGCGCGGGTCGCCAGCGACGGCGCGGGGGGCGACATCCAGATCCGTTTGGACAGCCCGACCGGAGCTTTGATCGGAACTTGCGTTGTCCCGATCACGGGCGGCTGGCAGACGTGGGTCACTGAAACCTGCAGTATCACGCCCACGACGGGATCCCACAATATTTATCTGGTTTATACCGGAGGCAATGGAAATGGAAATCTGTTTAATATCGAATGGTTCAGTCTTAACCTCTAACCGCCTGCTGTTTGCGCCGGCGCACTGTAGTCACAAACACAAATTTACTCACGACATGAAGACACTAAATCCAAAATCAAATCCCAGTCTCAAAAACATCTCCTTTTGTTGCGATTGCCTGAAACAAAAGCTGGCCATTGCCTTGGGCCTGGCGGCCGCATCGCTGCTGTTGCCAGCGAAGATTTCTGCGCAATGTGCGACTGCAACCGTCGGCGGCGGCTGGCAGGATGCCGCCATGGTTTCCCAAACGGGCGCTTTCACCGCCACTTTTGACGCCACGCCGTCGGTTGCCCCCACCAATGCCGTGGTCGCTCTTTCCAACGGCGCGCAGACGGCCTATGCCAACTTTGCCTGTCTGGCGCGTTTCAACCCCTCGGGTGACATCGATGCGCGCAACGGCGGCGCTTACGCCGCGGCTGCCACCGTCCCGTATTCGGCCGGTATGTCGTATCACTTCCGCCTGGTCGTGAACGTCTCGGCCCAAACCTACTCGATCTACGTGACCCCGGCGGGTGGTTCCGAACTGACGGTGGGCGCCAACTTTGCCTTCCGGCTTTCCGCTACCAGCTTGAATGACTGGGGTGTCTACGTCGATTCTGGCAGCGGCGGCGCGGGCTCGGTCACCGTGTGCAACTTCTCCCTCGGTGGCGGTGGTGGCGGGATCAACTATACAATCACGGCCAGTGCCGGCGCCGGCGGATCGATCAGCCCCTTGGGCGCCGTTTCGGTGGCCCAAGGCGCCAGCCAATCGTACACGATCACGCCCGGCTCCGGCGACGCAGCCAGCGTGACGGTGGACGGCGCCAGTGTCGGCGCGGTCACCTCCTATACCTTTAGCAATGTGCAGGCCAATCATACGATTAACGCCGCGTTTTCACCCCTGGGCGGTGGCGGCCCCGTTGCCGCGCCGACCTTCAGCCAGCCCGCCGGCGTCTACACCAAGGAAGTAAAAGTGAAGATCAGTGAAACCACGAGCGGCGCGACCATCCATTACACGACGAACGGCTCCACTCCGACTCAAACCAATGGCACGGTTTACACGAGCGGCAGCATTGAGTTCAAGACCACCACCACCCTTGAAGCGGTGGCCTATACCGGCAGCGGGATCAGCAGCGTGACCTCCGCCACCTACACCTTCGGCGGCACTCCGCCGCCGCCACAAGTTGCCGCGCCTTCTTTCAGTCCTGCCCCTGGCACTTATACCGGCGCCCAATCGGTCTCGATGGCCACCGCCACCAGTGGCGCGTCCATCCGCTATACGACGGACGGCAGCATGCCCTCGGAAACCACGGGCACGCTCTACTCCGGGCCGGTGAGCGTTGGCCGCACCACGAATCTGCAAGCCCTCGCTTACAAGAGCGGCTTTACGGACAGCATTGTCGCCAGCGCGATCTATACGATCAATGTGGGTGGCAGCGCGCCGGCCACTCCGTCCGGGCTGGCCGCCTCTGCCACGGGCACGAGCACCCTTTCAGTCACATGGAATTCGTCCGCGGGCGCCGCCAGCTACGATCTTCAAGTCGACGGCTCCACGATTACAGGAGTCACCAGCCCATATACGAGCAGCGGCCTGGCGGCGGGATCCACTCACACCTACGCGGTCCGGGCGGACAATAGCTTCGGCGACAGCGCCTTCAGCGCTTCCATCTCGGCCACGACCGCCACCGCATCGGGAAGTTTGACACTCGGTCTCATGGCCAATCCAAATGGCCGTTATTTCAGCGGGTATTACCCGACCTGGAGCGACAATTGGTTCACGTCACTCAACAACGATGGCACCTTAAAAACCGACAACGAACTCTATCAAGCCAGCAATTTTGCCCAGGTGCCCGGAGTCTGTACGCACGTCATGGCGGCCTTTGCCCAGCCCAATTTTGCCTGGAGCGGCATCAATGCGAATAGTTGGAGCGGCACCGGCCTGGACTTCACCGCCATGCCGCAAGACATCAAAAATATCGTTCGCATCCTGCATGAACTCAACCGGAAGGTGATCCTGTCGGTCGGCGGGGCCACCTATACGAATTGGTCCGGTCTGGCGGCGGAAGCGGGAAAGACCGGGACGCCGATTAAGGGCGCCCTGACCCAGTTCCTCACCGACATGGGCTTTGACGGTCTCGATGTGGATTTCGAACTGACGGGCGCAGATCCGGCTTCGGTGGCCGAATACGCGCAAGCGATTCAAGCCATGGCCGAAGCGGTGAACGCCGCGGGGCCAGGACACATCCTCTCCGTCGCCGGTTGGTCCACCGGCGCCGACTACACGGCCGCGACCGAAACGGACCCTGGGTTTCCGGGCGTCGTATCTTATTGGGGCGGCAACGCCGGTCGGGAACGCCAGGCTTTCAAGATTGTCCTGGCCAGCGGCCCCCTGGCCGGCCGGACCATCGCGAGCCTCTTCAATCTGGTCAATGTCATGTCCTATGACGCCGGCTATCAACATTTCGATCCGGTGACCGCATACAACGAGTATCGCGCGCTCATCGCTTCCGGCGCTTCGGTGGGCCTTGGACTCGAAATTCCGCCGGAAGCCTGGGGTGGCGCGACCCTCGTCCTCAACAACAGCGATGCCGGCTCCGCCGGATCGATTGTGCTCATGGATCAATATAACAACACGCCCCGCGGGCCCTTTTCGGTTCAACGCTTTGCCGGCGCCGTCATGTCCAATACCGTCAATGCCAATCCGCACGACGGCCTCATGTTATGGGACCTCCTGGAGAAAACCTCGCCGACGGATGCCAATGCCACCTCGGTCCCAGCTTATATAGCCGGTCTTTACGGCTACATCGGCGTGGCGCCGTGAGCGTAAGGCACCGATTAAAGATTCCGGCTCGGCCCGTCGATTTGTACCACTCCCTATCCATATTATTTACCCCGGTGCAAAAATACTATGGCCGTTTTCGGATCCCTTGTCATTCTGGGACTCATAAGCAACCCCGACTTGTCGGGGTTGCTCAGGGTCTCTGGACGGCAAACGGGGAGAACGCCCGCA
>JBEKQH010000458.1:0-4976 GCA_049519915.1 Opitutaceae bacterium | reverse complement strand
ACCCCGGCCGGCGGCTCCGAGCTGACGGTGGGGCTCAACTATGCCTTCCGCAAAGCGGCGACCAGCCTGGATACCTGGAATCTCGAGGTCGACGCCACCCCGGCCAGTTGCTCGCTGACGGCGAACAACCTTACTCCGTAACCGGCAGTCGTAATATCATAGTCGGCGCCCGCGGCGTTCTGCCGCGGGCGCTTTTGTTTTTATAGTCAAAGTCCGCCGTAGAATGCCGAGCCGATTTAGGTAACGGTTTGGTTACGTTTTTTCTTCACAAATCGCTTTAGAAAATCGACCGAGCAAAAGCTTTTAAAATAACTGATTTATAATAAGATACAGCAAAAAAGCGGACGCTATTTAACGATACGAATTTAACGGGATTTACTACTTATAATTAGCCCGGCGATTATTTTTTCGGGCTGCATGCATTTGAATGGAACCCCCCGTCAATTCGGTTAGCAAGCCGGCCGTTTGTCTCCGCAATTTTTTCCAGCCGGGGGCAAACATAACTTAACTTAAATATGAAAACCAAAATATTATATCCACTGATCGGTTGTTTTCTTTGCGCCGCCAGCCTGCTCCGAGCGGATCGTGCGGCCGACCTGCGCAGCGAAGTCATTCCCTCCGGCCACAAGATGCACGCGCCGCACAGAATAAACAAACCTTTGAACTATTCGGGCCCGTCCGGCAATGGCTTTACGCCGCAACAGATGCGGCACGCCTACGGCTTTGATCAGCTTGGCGCCACCGGGGCGGGGCAAATCATCGCGATCGTCGATGCCTATGGCGACCCCACCGTCCAGATCGACATGGACACGTTTTGCGCGGCGCTTAATATTCCCAGCACGGCCGTCCTGGTGTTTAATCCACAAGGCACGCCCGCCGAAAATGACGATTGGGCCATGGAAACGGCGCTCGATGTCGAATGGGCGCATGCCATCGCCCCGGGCGCCACGATTGTGCTGGTGGAGGCCAAATCCGATGCGGATGCGGATCTTTACGCGGCCGTCGATTATGCGGTGAGCCTTGGGGCGACCCAGGTTTCCATGAGCTGGGGAGGCTCGGAATATTCCACGGAAACAACCTCCGATTTCCACTTCAATGTGCCGGGGGTGACCTTTTTCGCCTCGTCGGGTGACGACGGAGCCGGCGTGATATATCCGGCTGCGTCTCCCTACGTGGTCGGCGTGGGCGGCACGACGCTCGCTCTCGATTCATCGGGCAATTACAGCTCGGAGAAGGCCTGGTCTAATTCCTCCACAAATCCGGCTTCGGGCAGCGGCGGCGGTGTCAGCGCCTATGAAGCGGTTCCCGCCTATCAATCGGGCTGGTGGAGCGGTTCCGGCCGCGGTGTTCCCGATGTGGCCTATGACGCCGATCCCGCCACGGGTGTTCCCGTATATCAAAGTTACTTTTTGTGGTTTGAAGTTGGCGGCACCAGCATGGGCGCGCCGCAATGGGCTGCGCTCTGCGCCCTGGCCAATTCCCTCCGGCCGCAGCCGCTCAGCTCGGCCCCCGGCGTTTTCTATTCGCTCGCGACCGCGAATTACGCCGGCTACTATCATGACATAACTTCCGGGAGCAATGGAGCGTATTCCGCCGGCCCCGGCTACGATCTTGTCACGGGCTTGGGCTCGCCCATTGCCAATCAGCTCGTTGTCGCGCTGGCGGGCGGCTTCTCCTCTCAAACATCCGCCCCGGTATTTTGCCCGGGAGCGGGAACCTATCCGAGCGGGGAAAAGCAGAGTGTGACGATCCTGTCGGCCACTCCCGGCGTCTCCATCCGCTACACGACGAACGGAAGCACGCCCTCGGAAACCACCGGCACTCTCTATTCGAGCCCCGTCTCGATTGGTGCGGCGGCCACCCTCAAGGCCATCGCCTACAAGAGCGGCCTCAAGGACAGCCCGGTGACTACCGGCAGCTATGCGTTCCTGGCCCAAGCGGCCGAGCCGACGTTCAGCCCTGTCGCCGGCACCTTTTCCTGCGCCCAAGTGGTGACGATTTCGACCGCGACCAGCGGAGCCACCATTCGCTATACGACCGACGGCAGCACGCCCACGGAAACGTATGGCGCGCTTTATACCGGTCCGGTGGGCATCAATGCCACGTCAACCGTGCAAGCCATCGCCTATAAGAGCGGCCTCCTGGAAAGTCCGGTCGCCGAAGCCGGCTACACCATCAACAACTTGATTCTCGTCTGCGATTTCTCGAAAGGCAAAAACGCGCCCGTTCTGCTCGACTCGGCCCTGGTGCTCGGCACGGACGGCAACTTTTACGGCACGAGCAATAGTGGAGGCGCGCATGGCGACGGCGCTGTCTATAAGATGACTCCGGCGGGTGTCTTCACCACCGTGTACTCGTTCAGCGGCCCCGATGGAGCCAATCCGTTCCGGGGCTTGATCCAGGGCAGCGACGGTAATTTTTATGGCATGACCGGGAATGGCGGCGCTAACAACGATGGCACGGTCTTCAAAATGACTCCGGCGGGCGTACTCAGCACCCTGGCTGCATTCAACGGCGCCAACGGGGCCAGTCCCCTTGCGGTTTTGGTGCAAGGCACCGACGGCAACTTCTATGGCACGACCTCGGACGGCGGCAGCGCCGGCGACGGCACGGTCTTTAAGGTGACGCCGAAAGGCGTCTTGACCGTGTTGGCTTCATTTACCGGAATCAATGGGGCCTCTCCCGAGGCCGGCTTGGTGCAGGGCGCGGACGGCAACTTCTATGGAACCACGGTCAATGGAGGCGCCAACAACGATGGCGTCATCTTCAGGATAACCCCGGCCGGCGTTCTGACCACCCTGGTCACATTTAAGGGTCCCAACGGCCGCCAGCCTTATGCCGCATTGACGTTGGCCAACGACGGCAACTTCTATGGCGCGACCGATAGTGGTGGCAGCACCTATGTTTCGGATGACAATCCGGGCTATGGCACCGCCTTTAAGATGACCCCTGCGGGCGCCTTGACCACCTTGGTCTCGTTTGACGGCAACTCGGTGGCCTTTCAGGACGCGAAATTGGTCCAAGGCAAGGACGGCAACTTTTACAGCCCCAACTACTATGGAGGCAGTGATTCTGAAGGGTATGGCGACATCTTTAAAATGACCCCGGAAGGCGTTGTGACCGTCCTGGGTTGGTTTAACGTGGCCAATGGATTGAATCCTTTCGCGGGTTTGGTCCAGGGCAACAACGGCAACTTCTACGGCACAACCGAATCAGGAGGCTCGGTCGGCAACGGGGTCGTTTATGAGCTGATCCTCCCGCCGCAGGCGGCTGCGCCAACCTTCAGCCCCGCGCCCGGCACCTACTCGGGCGCGCAGTCGGTGAAAATCTCGACGTCGACCAGCGGCGCGACGATCCGCTACACGACGGACGGCAGCATACCGACCGAAGCCACCGGCACGGTTTATTCAGGGTCGGTCAAGATCAGCAAAACGGCCACGCTTAAGGCCCTTGCTTATAAGACCGGCTTGACCGACAGCGCGGCGACCAGCGGCACCTACACGATCAAGTGAGCGAAAGCGGCTGACCTGTAATAACTACCAACGCCCGTCACTATTTGGTGACGGGCGTTTTGCATTAAAACAGGAGCCTTCTCCAGGGCCGGGCTTTACTGTCCCATTGACAGGCGCCTGGTTTTCACCATGGAATCGCAAACCATTTGCCCCATGAAAACAATTCTGCGCTTTTTGACCTATTGCCTTCTAGTTTTGTCCACCGCGGCCCTGTTACGGGCTGATCGCGATGATGACCGTCGCAACGAAAACATACCGCCCGGCCACACGATGCATACGCCGCGGCACCAATTTATCCAGCCCTTCGCCTCTTCCGGTCCCACTGGCTACACCCCCCAACAACTGCGGCATGCCTACGGCTTCGACCAGCTCAACGCCACGGGAGCGGGACAGATCATCGGCATCGTCGACGCTTATGGCAGCAGCACCATCCAAGCTGATCTCAACACATTTTGCGCGCAGTTCAATCTGCCGACCACCACGGTCGTGACGTATTATCCGCAAGGCAACCCCGGGTCGAATACCGGCTGGGCGACCGAAACGACGCTCGACGTCGAGTGGGCGCACGCCATCGCCCCTGGCGCGACCATTGTCGTCATCGCCGCCAAATCGGCGTCCACCGCCGACCTTTTGGCCGCGGTCGATTATGCCGTGAGCATTGGGGCCAAGCAGGTTTCCATGAGTTGGGGCGGCGGAGAATATTCCACGGAGGCGTCCTCTGACTTTCATTTCAACGTCCCGGGCGTGACTTTTTTCGCCTCGTCGGGCGACAGCGGTGCCGGCGCGGAATATCCCGCGGCTTCCCCGTACGTGGTGGGTGTCGGCGGCACTACGCTCCATCTCAATTCATCCAACACGATCAGTTCGGAGACCGCATGGTCGGGCAGCGGCGGTGGAGCCAGTGCTTTTGAAGGGGTTCCGAGCTATCAGGCGGGCTGGTGGACGGGCGGCACCCGCGCCGTTCCTGACGTAGCCTACGATGCCGATCCCAGCACGGGCGTTCCCATCTATATTACGGGAACGGGTTGGGCGCAATATGGCGGCACGAGCATGAGCGCTCCTCAATGGGCTGCGCTTTTTGCCCTGGTTAATTCCCTGCGGTCCCAATCGATCAGCGCGGCGCCGGGTATGCTTTACTCGCTGGCCAATGCAAATTACGCCGCTTACTATCATGATGTCACTTCCGGGAGCAATGGGCATGCGGCCGGCTCCCGCTTTGATCTGGTCACCGGGCTGGGCTCGCCGGTAGGCAATCAACTCGTCCCAGCG
Source organism: Opitutaceae bacterium (assembly GCA_049519915.1). Lineage (GTDB taxonomy): Bacteria > Verrucomicrobiota > Verrucomicrobiia > Opitutales > Opitutaceae > DASRHD01. The sequence continues at coordinate 195 of JBEKQH010000458.1, read as the reverse complement.
CTGGCCGGAGGCGGTTCCACTCCCCAGCAAGTAGTGGCCCCTGTCTTTAGTCCTGCGTCGGGGAATTATTCGAGCGCGCAGAATGTGGCCATCACTTCAGCCACCAGTGGCGCCTCCATCCGTTATACGACCAATGGAGGGACGCCCTCGGAGACCGCCGGGACGCTTTACTCGGGGCTGGTAAACATCAGCGCC
>JBEKQH010000457.1:0-5769 GCA_049519915.1 Opitutaceae bacterium | reverse complement strand
CAAAGCCGCTCATATTATAGACGAGAAGTCCGCCGGGATTGAGCGTGTTTGTCCCGGTCTGATTGCCGGTCAGGCTGTTGGTGTTGTCGACCACGACGACAAGATAATTGGTCCCGACGACGAAGCCGGCATTGGTCGGAAGCGTGACGGCCGTCGTGTTGCCCCAAGCGTTGGTTCCCGTCGACGCCGCCGTGCCGGTGGGAATGGAGGCGCCGTTGCCGGCGGGATTGACGTAAATCGCGAATTGGTCGTCGGCCGCCACGGTCATGGTCAAGAGGACGTTGTTGACCGCACTGCCCGTACCGCCGGTTCCCGTAATGTTAAAAGCCAAAGTGTAAACAAAGACCGCTTCTTCCGTATCCGCGGTGTTATTGGGCTGACCCGCCGCGCCCGTGCCACCATTGCCGGGTAGGTAAACGCCCCCCGCGTTCGCCGTGCCGCCGGTCGCCGCCGTCATCGCCCCGGGTGGAACAATCCACTGGGCCGTGCCGGTATTCTGCACCCAGCCAGAATCGATGTAGTTCGTGTGACCGGCATTGTTGGTCGACGAGTCGACGACGTAGGACGTTCCTTTATAGGTGGTGTTGGCACTGCTGCCGCCATTGGTGGAAGCATAGGTAACCGACCAAGCCGTATCCAAAGTGTCCCCGCTCAGCAGGCCGTAAGTGCTGTTCTCGCCCGTGTTGTAGAGTCCGCTGACATTCGTAGCCGCTCCATAGACATAGCTGGACCATCCCAAAATCGGGATAATCACGGCCAAAGCCATTGGAACTCGGCTTACTTTCATATTTTTTTTATAATGCCGTGAGCTAAAATGTCAAGGTCTCATTATGCAATGTAATTAATTTCATTAGAATGCTTTCTACTTCTCAGAATAATTCATCTTAAGAAATTATGCCTCAAATTATTACATTATAGAGCGAATGTTTAAATTTATTGTAAAATAATGGCTCTGTGCAAGAAGCCCCTCAGGCTTTGCCCACGGGCTCCGTGGACCAAGAGACTGCGTTGTTGCTGCCGCCCGATTTGCGCGATTGGGTGCCATCGAAGCGCCTCGGATTCAGGCGGTTTATGCTCCGCGGTCTGGAGAAAATGTCGCTGAAATGGACCTGGTATCGCTGTCCTACAAACCTCCGCCGCCCGCATAACCTCGGGGCGGTTCTCACAACCGCATAAACGCTCCGAACCGGTCCGGGTCGGAGTCAAAAAACAGGATGCCGACAACATCCCGGGGCTTTTTGCTCAGCGCCCGGGCGAAAACCCGAAAAAAAGCCCGCAGCTGCCAGTCAATTCCAAAATGGCGGAGCCATTTTGGTTTTAGCAGCGTGGAGGCGAAGCCCGACACACTGCTAGGGCGTTATCGTGTAACTGGCCGAGGTCACGCTGCTATCCGCGCCATTGAGGTAAGCCATGGCCTGCAAAGTAGCCGTGCTTTCAATCCGGAGGGTGTGATCCGAAACAAGGGTGCCGTGAGTTTCAGTCGGAGTGGATCCATCGGTCGTATAGCGGATCGTCGCGCCTTCGGTGGTATCCGCAATGCGAACATGGACTTCCTCGCTGTAAGTGCCGCCGGCCTCGCTGAAGGTCGGAGCCGCCACCGGTGTGATCGTGTAGGTCGCGGACGTAACGGTGGACAAGTAGACGGCAAAAATGGGGAGCGGAGGAGGAAGGCTGACTGTTTCAATGGCGATGGCCTGGAGATGGGTGGTGGCCGCGATCCTAATCGGTCCCGTATAAATCATGCCGTTGTCTGGGCCCGGTTCGCTGCCATCGGTCGTATAGCGAATAGTCAGGGAGATCGCGGACGGGACGATGCTTATACCGTCGCTGATCGTTACCATCTGGGGAGTGGCATAGACGCCGCCCCCGGGGCCAAATACCGGCGGAGGCACCGGCCACACGGCGCCACCCGACGGAGTGAACGTAACGCTAATGGTATGACTTCCGCCATTCGTCGTTCCCATGAAGGTGTACGAGGTGACCGCGCCGACGCTCGCCCCGTCCACGGTCACATTCAACACCACGAAGCCAGGGTTAGGCGTCATCGTGAAGGTTTGGCTACCGCCTGGACTGACCAAGATTGTGCCTGACGGCGTGATCGTCCCGTTGCCAATCGCGCTGGCTGTGATAGTGAATGGCGGAAGAACCCCGGCGGTCCAAAATTGGACGTTTGTCCATGAAATTGTCGCCGGTCCGGTCCCATCGGCCAGCGTAAAGGCTCCGATCTCGAAGTCGTTAGGCCCCGCCTGTCCACTGTCCTGTTTGACGTGCATGCCGTTGATATAAACATCAACCGTCTGCCCCACGGGATCGAAGATCACGTTCACACGGGCCGCGAGACCGATCGCGTACGGATAAAGTCCTGGCTGCGGCGGCGGCTGCGACGCAGCATCATAAAAAGCGCCGGCATTGGCGGCCAAAGACTTATCGAAGGCAAGGATTTGCCACGGGGCGGAGGGAGCCGGCGCAAAAAGCTGCTCACAACAGACACGGTTGCCCCCCATGCTGACATAATCCACGTCGCCCTGGAGTTGCGTCTTGACGTTGGTCGGGAGATTGGGAAACCGCAACACGTCGCGGAACGGGCCCGGTCCGGGAAGGGTGAAGAGCCAGCCGCCGGAGACTGGAGCGATCGTGCAGCCGGCCGACGTCTGCGGGACGTAGGACTCGGCGGTCGGCGTCCAGCCGCTGCCGATTTGGGCTTGGGCTGAATGAAACAAGCAGCCGGCAAGTGCCCATGCAGCGAATGCAGTAAGACAACGTTTTTCCGCCTTCATAATACCAGGGGTTGGGGGTTACTGAGCAAAGAGGAGTAACGATTATAATAGAACATGAACCTCTCATTGCAAAGCAATGGCAGAAACGTTCATATTGTTAAACGAAGGCGCGGAATTTGGGCCAGCCGATTTATTAGAGTCTTCCTGAGGAACGTTGCCGGCGCAGTATTTGTAATGATCGGGCTGGCGGCCGATGGCCGCAGCCGGAGTCAACGAATTGTGAACTCGATGCCCCCGCCGCCGCCGCCGTTGACTTGTCCCCGGAGCGGCGACTAGACCGCCGGAGTTTTGCGCATCCTGGCCCATGTTTTCTTTCGCCTCGCCCTGCCGGCGATGATCGGCGCCGCCGTTGTCGCCGCGCAAAATCCGGCCGTCACGGTGCAGATCGATCCGACATCAAACCGCCACGCCATCAACCCGGACGTCTACGGCGTGGCTTATGGCGATGCGACCACCCTTCCACTGTTGAATGTGCCGGTCAACCGGCTGGGTGGCAACAACACGAGCCGTTATAATTGGCAGGTTAATGCCGACAACCGGGCCTCGGATTGGTATTTTGAGAGCATCGGCTACGCGAGCTCCGTGGCGGGAGAAGGGGGGGACACGTTTATCTCCAATAGCCATTCAGGAGGCGCCCAACCGATGATCACGATACCGATGGTCGGCTACGTGGCCAAGCTCGGACCCAATCGCGGCAAGTTGGCTAGCTTTTCGCAGTCCAAATATGGCGCGCAAACCGGCAACGACTGGCAGTGGTTTCCCGACGCCGGCAACGGAGTTCTCGCCTCCACCGGCCAAAACGTGGTCGGCAACGACCCAAACGATGCCGATCTCGCCGCCGATTCCACCTATCAGCAGGGTTGGGTTCAGCACATCGTCAACCAATGGGGCCGGGCTTCCGCCGGGGGGCTTCTTTATTACATTCTGGATAACGAACCCAGCCTTTGGCATTCGACCCATCGCGATGTCCATCCGGTCGGCGCAATGATGTCGGAAATCAGCTCCAAGATGATCGCTTATGCGGGCATGATTAAAACGATCGATCCGGGGGCAAAGATCGTGGGTCCCGAAGAGTGGGGTTGGAGCGGCTACCTCTACAGCGGCTATGACCAGCAATACGGCTCCCTGCACGGCTGGAGCTATTTGCCGGACCGCGCCGCCCATGGCGGCATGGATTATCTCCCTTGGCTTCTCAGCCAATTGAAAGCCGTCACCGTCGCAAACGGGCTCCGCCCGCTGGACGTTTTCAGCGTGCATTATTATCCGCAGGGCGGGGAATTCAGCAACGATGTCTCGACCGCGATGCAGCTTCTCCGCAACCAGTCCACCCGGTCGCTTTGGGATCCCAATTACGTCGACCAATCCTGGATCAACACCCAGGTCATGCTCATTCCGCGCCTGAAAAACTGGGTCGCCACCTATTATTATGCGGGCACGCCGGTCGGCGTCACCGAATACAACTGGGGAGCCGAAGCTTATATGAATGGCGCCACCGCCCAGGCGGACATTCTCGGCATCTTCGGCCGCGAGGGCCTCGATCTCGCCACGCGCTGGAGCACCCCCGACCCGTCCACCCCCACCTTCAAGGCCATTCAAATCTACCGAAACTACGACGGGCTTAAATCGACGTTCGGCGACACCTCCGTCAGCACGACGGTCCCGAATCCCGACAATGTGTCCGCTTTTTCGGCCGTGCGCACCGGTGACGGCGCCCTCACGGTCATGGTCATCAATAAATATCTCACCGGCTCGACCCCCGTCACCCTCAGCCTCGGCTCTTTTTCCGCCGGATCGGCCGCTCACGTCTGGCAACTCGCCGCGGCCAACTCGATTCAACCGTTGGCCGACATCCCCGTGACGAAGGCCGCCCTCTCGGCGCTGCTTCCGCCGCAGAGCATCACCCTTTTTGTCGTTCCGGCCTCCGCGCCGGTTCCGACCGTAGTACAACTCCATGGGGCAAACGGACGCCGACGGCGCGAGCGGTAGATTAATTATATATTAGGAAAATTAATCCCATGTCGGCTTGTCTATAAATAAAATATATGGCCTTCCGCGGAAACATCGCCCGGAGGCCGCGTTATAATATTTATATTTATGGATGAAGCGGTCTTGACTCCGGATCGTCCGGAGGATTTCTAATCCGCGCGCCGAAGCCTGGCCCGCGGTCCTTCCGCCGACTTTACGGCCCGTCTAACCATTCAAAAACAAAGAGCCTACCCATGTCCGATTCCTCCGAAAAGAATTCGCCCCCCGCCCGATCGGCCGCGCAGGACCGCTATTGGTCCATGACGTGCTCGATTGGCGGCAATTCCAACACCTACGGCGGCTATTTCCCGGCGGACGCCGATCCGGTGTCCACCGTCAAAAACGCCCTGATGGTGAGCGCCGCCGCCAACGGCTACATCGACAGCAATTGCAACACGCCGAGCTAGGCAAAAAGCCATGAGGCGTCCCTGCGCCGGTGGGCAAGGCCCGACGGACTCCTCGGGCACGAGGGCGGACGACGACACAGGATGCCTTTCCGGTCACTCGGACAAGCTCAGGATCGCCTGCTGGCAATCGGCTTGGGTCCTCGCCCACGCTTGCCCGACTTTATCTTTTTCCTGATCCCACTCGTCGGGAGCGGAATCCTTCAATTCCTCGCCCGCGGCTTGAAGATACGACCGGGAGCGTCCCAACTCCTTTATCGCCAAGTCCCAATCTATCCGATCGATGGATTTGGCGGTGGCTCCGAGCGTGGCGCGTTTTGCCACGAGTTCGGTCATCTGCTTGTCCACCGTGACTTCGAGCTGTCTTAGCCCGTTGTAAAACTGTCTTCGCATAGCGTAGGTGCAATCTTCCATGCCCGTCCAAGTTGGAGATAAGTAACCGGGAGCGGGCGGCGTCGGAATCGTCGTGCCGACGGCACGATCCACGCTAAGGCTTAAGAGGCTGGAGATAACGACCACCGCGTATTTTGTTTTCATAGGCTTATTGGCAGGCCGCTGGAAAA
>JBEKQH010000456.1:0-8155 GCA_049519915.1 Opitutaceae bacterium | reverse complement strand
CTTAAGAAATGCGCCACCCAGGCGACGCATTTCTTAAACACGCCCTGATACCGATTGCTTGCGGAAGAATTTTCGAACGAAGGCCAGCAGGCTCAATGCGCCATAAAACCACCAGGTTGGAGCGCCGCCGTTGGTGCTCTTGATCGGCGCCGTTGCATTCGAGATGGTCAATGTCGCCACGTTGCTGGTGACGCTGCCCGCGCTGTTGGAAACGACACACCGGTACTGATAGCCGTTCATCGATGCGTTTACGACCCCGACATCCAAGTCAAAGTCGTTCGGTGAACCCGTGTTTCCGTTTACCGCCAGCACGCTCCAGTTCGAGGTTCCGGCGGCAGCGACCTGCCATTGGTAACTCGGGGCCGGAGTCCCACTGGCTGCGACAGAGAAAGTGGCCAAGCTGCCGGCGAACACGGACGTCGATACCGGTTGGGTCGTAATCGTCGGGGCCGCCGCCGGCGCCGGAGTAATCGCGAGCGTGGTCACATTCCAATATCCGTTCGATAGGGTTAATTCGCGGATCTTTCCATTACCCGTATCGGCGACAAAAACATTGCCGTTGGCATCGACGGCGACGCCTTGGGGTTGATTAAAAAGCGCCACGTCGCCAGTTCCGTTGGCAGTGGCGGCAGGGTCTCCGACTCCATCTTTGAAACTAGCAGTCCCCGGTATTCCGGCCAAAGTCACCGCATTGTAAACCCCACTGGACGACGTGAGTTCACGAATTGTGTCGTTGCTTGTATCCGCCACATAGATATTGCCAGCGGTATCAACGGCAACACCCATTGGCTTATTGAACAACGCCGTGTCACTATTGTTGGAAAATCCGACTCCGTCTTCGAAGCCTGTTACATTAGGAGCACCAGCCACCGTGGTGACCACGCCGGCCGGGGTAATTGCTCGGATTGTGTTGTTGACGGTGTCCGCTATAAAAAGATTGCCCGCGGTATCGATGGCGATCCCCGAAGGCTGATTGAAACTGGCGGCGGTGCCGGTCCCGTCGGTTGAACCGGGCTGTGGTGTCGGCGGTGTTACCGTCAGAATCGGCGTGACGCCCGCAAAATCACTCGACGTAAAGGCCGCGTTCAGTTCGCGGATAACCGAGTTGCCAGTATCAGCGATGAAAAGATCGCCTGAATTATCCCGGGCGACGCCGGCGGGCATATCAAAAAAGGCGCTTGCGCCCGTGCCATCATAATAGCTTTGCGTGCCAGCCGTGCCAGCCAATGTCGAAACTGTGAGTCCAGCGGCGGTGATTTCCCGGATCGTGCCGTTGCCGGTGTCAGCCACAAAAACGTCCCCAAACCGGTCGATCGTCAGACCGCCGGGCTGGTTAAAAGCGGTCGGGGGTTGGCCGGTCGCGCTATCGACTGTTTTTACGCCAACGAGCGGTGTGGCCTGGAGCGCAGGGGTCACGATTTGGACCGTGTTGTTGGTCGCGTCACACACATAGAGATTTCCCGCCGCGTCGACCGCCACGCCCGTTGGTTTCGGGAATACCGTCGGCGTGGCATCCACTCCGATCGATGCATTCCTTAGACCGGACGTGTTGGACACATACTGGAGATCAAAATTCGGCGCGGTCCCGAGAAATATATCGCTGCCCAAAGATTTGGGTGCGGTGCCCTGAAAAGCAACCGAGGCCAGGCTGCTGCAGCCATCGAAGGCGTAGCTCCCAATAGCGGTCACGCTCACTGGAATCTGAACATTGTTGAGCTTGGTACACCCGGCAAACGCATAACTCCCGAGGGTGGTCAGGCTCGGCGGAAGGGTGATATTGGCCAAGCCGGTGCAGCCATAGAACGCATTGGTCCCGATGGACGTGAGGCCGCTTCCAAGGGTCACCGCCGTCAGGCCCGTGCAATTGGCAAATGCTCGGTCGCCCAAGGTGACGACACTGTTGGGAAGGGCGACCGTGAGAAGACTGGCGTTGCCGGCAAATGCGGCGGTTCCGATCGAGGCCACCGGCTGGCCGTTAATCGTCGCCGGCACGATCACAGCTCCGCTACCGCCAGTATAACCGCTTATGGTGACGGTCCCGCCATTCTCGGCGTAGACCAAACCCTCCGATGTCGTGGCAGCGTGCAGACTCGGCAGGCAGAAGACGAAAACCAGACAGGGCAGAAGCCGGCTCGCCCGGAACTGGCCCGCAACGAGGCCACAGATCGTGGTCCGGCCTCGCTTGATTGCGCCGAACAGACCGAGCTTGCTTGCCCGCAACGACTTGGCCGGCTGGGTTCGGCCCGCAACGGCCTTGGCTGACGAATTTAAGGAAAAAGGATTCGATGATAAGTGCATAATTTAACGACGCCGATCGGCCGAACAGGATGCAAAAATAGGCCATCATGTTGGACAATCCATGCGAGCCTCAATGGCCAGTCACCGATAGTAAACTGAAAATGAGAGGCTAAGAGCAGAGGCTAAAACCCCTTGTTTAAAAAAAACAAGGCTTTTTATTTTTAAGTGTTTATCTTAAAAAAACTTACAACTAACAAATCCCTGTGCGTCCACTCCTTTTCCTGTCCGTTACTTTGGCCCGGGCGACGCCGGTGGAGCGGCCCCACCCGGCAGCAGATCGTTGATCGCTGACATGAGCGCTTCGTTGGAAAACGGTTTTTCAAGCAATTTGGCCGCGCCCATAAGCTTGGCGGTGTGGAGATAATTTACGGCGTTGTGCATTCCGCCGCCCGACATCGCGATGACTTTTATCGACGGATTTTTCTTCCTGATCGTCGTCAAAACTTCGAACCCTTCCTTCTCCGGCATCACAAGATCGGTGATAACCAAGTCGAAATTGCCGGTCTTAAAAAGCTTCAACCCTTCCTTGCCGTCGCGCGCTTCGACTACGTTGTGTCCCATCTCCGCCAAGGCGAGACAGAGAATAGTCCGAACAGTGACGTCGTCGTCAATAAGGAGGATCCGGGCCATGATCAAAGGGGAGAGATTCTGGCGGAAGAAGCCGCCTGCGCGGCTGCCTCGAATGAATAGATTCTAACCCCGTTAGCAAGCAGCGTGTCGGACTTCGCCTCCACGCTAAGCCAAAATGGCGGGGCCATTTTGGAGGGAGGTTGCGAGCCACGAGAAATTTTCTGGGATCGGATCGTCGTCGATCGAACAGAAACAGAAAATGCCGCTGGATAACGGTGGATTATCTGCCTGAAGGGCGTATGTCTGCGTTATTGGGACGGACCTGCGACTGGACTCCATCCGAGCCGTCTATCCGCAGCGCCGTCGGAACCGGCGCGTCGATCGTGTAAATGGCCGCGGCCGCCGAACTGTCGGCGAAACCGCTCTCGAAGGCGATGGCCTCGAGGGTTGCACTCGTGCTGATCAACACCGATCCGCCATTGGACAACAGCTCTCCGTTGGTGACGGCGCCACCGCTCTCGGCCGGCGTGCTGCCGTCCGTGGTATAAGCGATCGAAGCACCACTCGTGGTGGAATTGATGCTTACCGATTGTGCGCCCGTGTAGGTTCCGGTCGGCAAACCGAAGGTCGGCACGACGGCCGGCGGAACAAGGGTATACGCGCCGCTTGCAACCGGACTGTCGGTATAGCTGCTCCGGTAAGCGATGGCTTTGAGGGTTGTTGTGCTGGTGATGGGCACCGGGGCGCCGGAGTAAATTATGCCGGTCGTTTCGGTTGGCGCGCTGCCATTGGTCGTATAGCGGATCGAGGCGCCGGCGGTGACCGAGCTGATGGCCACCGATTGCGCGCTGGCATAAGTGCCGGCCGCCGGCGTAAAGGTGGGCGCAACGGCCAGGGTGACAGTGTAGGGGCCGCTGGCCGCCGGGCTGTCGGCCAGGCCGCTCTTGAAAGCGATAGCGGTGAAAACGGTGTTCGCGCTGATCGAAACCGAACCTCCATTCGACAACTTTGTGCCATGAGTGACCAGACAGCCACTTTCGGTTGGGAGGCTGGTGTCCGTAGTATAGGCGATCGATGCGCCACTTGTGGCGGAACTGATCGTCACCGATTGCGGAGTGGTGTACGTGCCGGTCACCGCCGGACTAAAAGTTGGCAGGGCCGCTTGAACCGTGTAAGCGGCGGTGGATACCGTGCTGTCGGCCAGACCGCTTGCGTAGGCGACCGCCTTGATCGTCGTATTTGCACTGACCGCGATGGCACCGGCGTACACCATGCCCGCCGTCTCGCTCGGCATGCTGCCATCGGTCGTGTAGCGGATCGAGACACCGCCAGTGCTGGAACTAATGGTAACCGTCTGCGCGCTGGCATAGGTGCCGCCCGCGGGGCTGAACGTGGGCGCGGAGACCACGCCCGGAACGTTGATGACATAAACAGCGGACGCCGCGGGGCTGTCCGCCAGGCCGTTCGCAAAGGCAATGGCATTGAGCGTGACGTTACCGCCGATGGCGACCGATCCGCCGTTGGACAACCACGTGCCGTGGGTGACAAGGCCATTGCTTTCGGTCGGGAGGCTGCCGTCCATCGTGTAAGCAATCGAAGCGCCGCCCGCGCTGGAGCTAATGGCGACCGTCTGCGGACTCGTATAAGTACCGGCGACCGGACTGAACGTCGGCCCGGCGGTCTGAATGGCGTAAGGGGCAGTGGCCACGGGGCTATCGGTCTCGCCGCTCGCAAAAGCCATGGCCTTGAGCGTGGTGTTGGCACTCACCGTAGCCGATCCCCCATTGGCCAATACCACGCCATGGGTCGCGCTTGGCGTGCTGCCGTCAGTCGTATAACTAATCGAGGCGCCGCTGGTGGTCGAGCTGAGGATGACCGTTTGCGCGTTGGCATAAGTGCCGGCCGCCGGGTTGAAATCCGGAGTGTCCACGGTCACCGGTGTGTTGCCATTGGCGCCGCCGCCGATCCAGAAAAGAACATTCTGCCAGGTCGTCATGCAAGGACCGGTGCCGGTCGACGACACGTAAGAACCAATTTTGTTGTAGTTCGGCCCAGTCCCCGTGGCCAACTGTTCCACCCAGGTGCCATTGATATAGACATCAACGGTTTCATGGCCGGCTCCGCCGAGTGGATTGTAGATCGTATTGATGCGGGCGGTCTGGCCGGCGGTGAACGGCGCCAGCAAGACTTGGGGACTGCCATGGACATCATAAAATCCGCCGGTATATCCGCTCAGCGCGCCTTTGCCGACCAGGGTTTTGTCGACCGCAATCAAGCTCCAAGAACTGGAAGGTTCCGGTCCAAAGGTCTGTTTTACGGTTACCCGGTTGCCAGCCAGGCTGTTGAGAGTCACGTCGCCCTGGAACTGCTCCGTCACCGTTTCCGACAGATCTTGAAACCGAAATTCCGAACGGAATATGCCGGGGCCGGGAACATTGAAAACCCCGCCAGTTCCGCCGCCGGGCAGAGGGACGGCGGTGCAACCGGCCGATATCTGGATGACGTACGATTCCGTGGTCGGCACCCACCCGCTGCCGACCTGGGCCTGGGCCGATCCGGACAGGCTTCCAGCGAGCGCGACTGCGGCAATGGCTTTGGCCGCCTTGCCGTTTAGAGGCGGGAAAGCGAAGGCCCGTGAAACCGGGCGGAATAGATTTCTGAAAGATTGAGCGAGTCTTGCGATCATGGGAGAGTTGAAGCTGCGATGCGTAGACGGATTTGCCACGCACATGGAAAAGGAAAAGTGAAGGCCGCCGTTTGGGTCGGCAACGGTGAAGAATGCAAACGAGTTGAAATCCGCCGATTGTTAAGATGCCCGTGGGCAAAGCCCGACGGGCTCCTCGGGAATAACTCTTCCCGGCAACGCTATTCCGGACGACGGGTGCGGTTCGTCGGCGTGCGGTTGCCGTTCGACCCCCTAATCCGCGGTGCGGTCGGAATCGGCGTGTCGATGGTGTAGAAAGCGGTGACCACCATGCTATCGGCGTAGCCGCTCACGAAGGCCATGGCCCTGAGCTTGGCGCTCGCATCGATAAAAACGGAACCGTTGTTGGGCAGCGACGTGCCGTTGGTGACGTTGCCGTTGCTTTCGGCCGGGGTGCTGCCATCTAGGGTATACGCAATCGTGGAACCGTTGGTCAAAGAGCTGATCGTCACGGTTTGCGCACTGTTATAGGTGCCGCCTGCCGGAGTGAAACTTGGCGGGATCGCTTGAGACAAAATGGTATAAATCCCTTTGCTGACCGGACTGTCGCTGTAACCCGTTTCATATGATATCGCATTCAGCGTCGTCGTGCGTCCGATATTCACGGGGGCTCCGAAATAGATCGTGCCAGAGGTTTCAGTCGGGATCGTGCCATCGGTCGTATAGCGGGTTATGGATCCAAAGGTCGTTGGAGTAATCGTGACCATCTGCGCACTCGCATAGGTGCCGGCGGCCGGACTAAAAAGCGGCGCTACAACCTGCGGCGGCGGCGAATTGCCGATGATATAAACACCGCCGATCACCGGGCTGTCGGTGTAACCCGCCTCGTAAGCGACGGTATTGAGGGCGGTGGAGTTGGCGACGCTTATGGGGGCGCCGGAATAGAGCGTGCCATGACTTTCGGTCGGCGTGCTGCCATCGGTTGTGTAGCGAATGGAGGCGCCACCCGTGGTCGAACTTATCGTCACCATTTGCGCCGTGGCATAGGTGCCGGGAGACGGACTAAAGGTCGGCGCCGCCACCAGGCCGCCGCCGGAGCTAACCAGGCTGAGATTACCCGCCTGAAGCGCGCAACCCGTCGGGGTGGCGTCCACCTCGAGGTTCCACGTGTCCAGGCTGGACACACTCGCGGTGCTGCGGAAAACATAGTTGAGGCCGACGGTCAGTTCAGATCCGCCGGCGGGCGTCACGTAGACCGAGTAAGTGTGGGCGGGGACGTTCACCACGAAGCGGAAGTGATAGGATACGCCGGCCGAATAAGGGACGGTCGAGGGGCCGTAAGCGGTCCCGTTATAAGCGTCGATATCGCCGAACGGATTGAAACGCGCAATGCAGGAAAGATTGCCATAGGCCGTAGCTCCGCCTTTGGACAGTCCAACGACCGCATTTTCCGGCGAGACCGAGGGCGCCGCGTCGAAAGCAACGGTGAAGGATCCCGCTTGGGCGGACGGCAGAGCCTCCGCAAAAAATCCACCCCCCGAGGAACCGGTCAGCGTTCCGTTGCCAGTGCCAATAACATAGCCCCCGCTGGCGACCGGGCTGTCGGCGAACGCCATCTCATAAGCGAGGGCTTTCAGCGTGGTGTTCACGCCGATCGAAACCGGAACCGAGTAAAGGGTACCGGATGTTTCCGTCGGCGTGCTTCCGTCCGTCGTATAGCGGATCGAAGCGCCGCCGGTGGCCGAGCTGATGGCGACCGATTGCGTGGTGAGATAAGTGCCGGCCATCGGGTTGAAGGCCGGCGCGGCGGCCGGCGGAAAAAGGTAGGCGCCGCTGGCAACCACGCTGTCGATGTAGCCCGTCTCGTAGGCGACGGCATTGATGGTCGTTGCGCTGGCGATGCTGACCGGACCGGTATAAGGAAGACCGATCGCTTCCGTCGGTGTGCTGCCGTCGGTCGTATAACGGAGGGAGGCGCCAGGCGTGGTTGTGGCGATCGATACGGATTGGACGCTCGTGTAGCTTCCGGCGACCGGGCTAAAGGTCGGGGTGGCGACCTGTGGCAGGAAGGTGTAAGCGCCGTTCGCCACCGGACTGTCGGTGAGGCCGCCGGCAAAGGCGATGGCGGTGAGGGTGGTGTTTGCACTGATCGGGACCGGCGCGGAGTACAACGCGCCGGACGTGTCCGTCGGCGTGCTCCCGTCGGTCGTATAACGGATGGAGGCACCGGGCGTCGCAGAGACAAGGGTCACATTCTGCGAGCTCGCATAAGACCCCGCCGGAGGAAAAAAGACCGGCGCGGCCACTTGGGAATTAAAGCCTCCGGCGAGCGCAATTACGAGTTGATTGGCCATCGGGCTGCCCAAACCGGTCACCAAATCGTAGCCCGGGCCGGCCGCATACGCCCCATCGCTCCCAGAAGTTATGTCATGGTAGTAACCCGCGTAATTTGCCGTGGCTAGCGTATAGAGAATGCCAGGAGCCGAACCGATTGGTTGCGAACGCAGGGAATTCGCCAAAGCGCAGAGCGCAGCCCATTGGGGAGCACTCATGCTTGTGCCGCCAAACTGTTGCCACTCGAATCCCGTAACATAGATGGGAACACCGGTGGAGGGGTTGCCGTCGTAGGCTACGTCGGGAACC
>JBEKQH010000455.1:0-3116 GCA_049519915.1 Opitutaceae bacterium | reverse complement strand
CGGCACCGCTACGCTCAGCGCAATGGCTTTCAAGATCGGCTACACCGATAGCGCGGTGACGAGCGGCACCTACACGGTTACTTTGCCAACGATCACATCGCAACCGCAAGTCACGTCGTTTGCCGTGCTCCATACGTTCACCGGTATGAGCAACAACGAGAATGCGGATGGCGCGTTCCCCCGCAGCGGCCTCATCCAGGGAACCGATGGCCGGCTTTACGGAACAGCTCCCGGTGGCGGACAACACGGGCCGGGGACCGTGTTCGCGATGAATCCCGATGGAAGCGGTTTTACCACGCTTCACAGTTTTTCGGGCGGCACGGTCGATTGCGGCAGTCCGCAAGCCGGTCTGGTCCAAGGCAGCGACGGCCGGTTATATGGCACCGCCTCCGGCGGCGGCGGAACCTACAACGACGGAGCGGTGTTTGTCGTGAACCCGGATGGCACTGGTTATTCGATCCTATATAGTTTCACTGGCGGCTCCGATGGTGCGGATCCCCAAGGCAGTCTTATCCAAGGGACCGATGGCCGCTTGTACGGAACAACCAACTTGGGCGGCGCCAATGGCGATGGAGCCGTATTTGCGATCGACCCGAAGACTAAGAATTTCACCGCCCTATATAGTTTCAGCAGCAATGCTTTTGGCACGAATGCCGATGGAGCCAATCCCCTCGCTGGTCTTATCCAGCAGGGGACCGCCGGCCTGCTTTACGGAACGACGAGTGGGGGCGGGCCCAATGGCGCCGGCACTTTGTTTGCCGTGAACCCGAACGTGATCGGCAGCTGCACCGTAATTTATCCGTTCATGGGCGGGAGTGACGGAGGCCATAGCAGGGCCGGGCTCATCCAGGGAGCCGATGGCCGACTTTATGGAACAACTCCAAATGGTGGAGCAAACGGGGAGGGGACCGTTTTTTCGGTAAACACGACCGGCTCTGTCTTTACCACGCTTTTCAGTTTTCCAAATGCCGCTGATGGCGCGAATCCCGTTGCAGGGCTGGTCCAGGGAACGGATGGCCAATTTTACGGAACGGCCGAGAACGGTGGTGCGGCCGGTGCGGGAACCGTGTTCGCGGTAAACCCGGGCAAGATCGGCGTTGCCGCGCTGCTTTACAGTTTCACCGGCGGCAATGATGGATCTGTTCCTGTAGATTCGCTCGTCCAGGGAACGGATGGCCGGTTTTATGGAACGGCCCAGAACGCCGGGGCCAACAGCGACGGAACGATATTTGCGATTTCGACCCAGAACACGGCGATCGCCGGATCCACCGTTACGCTCTCGGTTTCGGCGACGGGAACCGGTTCGCTGTCTTATCAATGGAAGCTTAATGGCGCGACGATCTCCGGCGCGACGAATCCGACGCTCGTCCTCTCGAACGTCAATGCGTCGAACGGCGGCAACTATACGGTGGTCGTTAGCAATTCGGCGGGCTCGGTCACGAGTAGCCCTGTCCCGGTTGCAGTTTCAGCCTTGGCGCCGGTCTTTAATCCCCCGGCAGGCACTTATACGCAATCGGTCAAGATCACTTCGGCCACCAACGGTGCCTTAATCGCTTATACTACGGATGGCAGCACTCCGACGGAAGTTGGGGCCACGGTCACCCACGGGAGTATGTTGTCCAATGGAGGGATTGTTGCCATTAGTGGCTCGACTACGCTAAAAGCCATTGCTTTCGAAGCTGGATTCGCCGACAGCACAGTGACAAGTGGCTCCTATGCGAATGCGCCGGTCGCGACCAACCAGTCGGTGACGACAGCGGAAAATGCGCCGGTAGCGATTACACTGAGTGCCACGGGGATAAACAGCGACCAGCTGGTTTATTCGGTTGCCAACCCGCCGGCCCATGGAACCTTGCAGGGCACCGGGAAGAATCTGACCTATACCCCGGCCGCCAATTTTTTCGGCACGGACCGTTTCACCTTCACGGCAAATGACAATGGGGCGGTTTCCAGCGCTGCGACGGTCTCGATCACGGTTACTAAAATAAATTATTCGCCGGTCGCATCCAGCCAGTTGGTGACGGCGGCGGAAAACATTCCCTTGTCGATTACCCTTGTGGCCACCCAGGCGAACAACGAGCCGCTGACCTACACCATCGCGAGCCAACCCGCGCATGGAACGTTGGGCGGCGTCGCGCCAGACCTAACCTATACTCCCGCGATCAACTATACCGGAACGGATACCTTCACGTTCACTGCGAGTTGCGATGGGATGACGTCCAACACCGCGACCATCACGATCACGGTTCTTCCGAGTTCAACGCCCAGCTTGAATGTTATCTACAATTTTACCGGCTCCAACAATGGAGGAGTCGGCCCAGACGCGGCGTTGGTGCAGGGCAGCGACGGATACTTCTACGGTACCACCATGGTCGGAGGCAGCAGCAACGACGGCACGGTCTTTAAGACGACTCCGGCGGGTGCTCTGACGACCTTGGTTTCATTTACCGGCCCAAATGGAGCCCAACCGATGGCGGGCCTGATAGAAGGCACGGACGGCAATTTTTATGGCACGACCGATGGCGGAGGCAGCAGCAACGACGGCACGGTCTTTAAGACGACCCCGGCGGGCGTCCTGACGACCCTGGTTTCATTTAATGGTATCAACGGAGCGCAGCCGATGGCGGCCCTGGTCGAAGGCACCGACGGCAATTTCTATGGCACGACTGCAGGCGGTGGAAGCAACGCTGATGGCACTGTCTTCCAAATAACTTCAACGGGCGCCTTGACGACCTTGGTTTCATTTAACGGCACCAACGGGTCTGATCCCAACGGTCTCGTGCGAGGTTCCGACGGCAATTTTTATGGCACGACCCAAGAAGGAGGAAGCGGAGGCTATGGAACTCTTTATAAAATAAGCCCGGCCGGCATTTTGACGACCTTGGTTTCGTTTGACGGTGTCATTGGCGATGCTCCGTTGGCCGCCTTGGTGCAGGGCACCGACGGCAACTTCTATGGCACGACCTCCGGTCAGGATTTTGGCGACTATGGCACGGTCTTCATGATGACCCCCGCGGGCACCTTGACCTTCTTGGCTTCATTTAACGGCGCCAATGGGGATGACCCTTCGGCTGCGCTGGTGCAGGGGAGCGACGGTAACTTCTACGGCACGACCG
>JBEKQH010000454.1:0-3360 GCA_049519915.1 Opitutaceae bacterium | reverse complement strand
AAACCCGTGCCATCCGGTTTCACCGCAAACACCGCACCCATGCCCTTCGCCCCGCCATTCGGAGCTGTCCCATATAAACGTCCGTCGTTTCCCTGGATGACGCCCGCTTGGATATTGGTGCCGTCGCTTCCGTGGAAACTGT
The DNA here is from genome assembly GCA_049519915.1 of Opitutaceae bacterium. Classification (GTDB taxonomy): domain Bacteria; phylum Verrucomicrobiota; class Verrucomicrobiia; order Opitutales; family Opitutaceae; genus DASRHD01. The sequence continues at coordinate 3,218 of JBEKQH010000454.1, read as the reverse complement.
AGATCGTGGTCAAGCCGGTCCCGTTCGGGACCGCCGCAAATACGGTTCCATTGCCGGTTCCACCGGCCTGAGTCGTTCCGTACAGCCGTCCGTCGGTACCTTGGATGAGACCGGCCTCGGGATTGCCGCCGTCGTAGCCGTTGGTGAAACTATAGAGGACGGAGAACGTCGTGGCCTGCGGCTGCGACGTAATGGTCGGCAAGCCGATCACATAGCTCGCCGTGCTCACCGGGCTCGATCCGCCCACATTGACGCCGATCGCCCTGAGCGTCATGTTGGCCGAAACGGCAATGGGCCCCGTATTGGCGTAGAGCGCCGACGTCGTCGTGGGTATGCTGCCATCGGTCGTATAATAAATGCTGGTCGCACCGGTGCTCGCGATGCACACCGTCTGAGCCGTGGCATAGGTGCCGGCCGGCGGAGAAAAGACCGGCGCGGACGGCGCCAATGGCACCGTCACCGTCAGCGTGGCGGCGGCACTCGTGACCGAGCCCGAGGAATTGCTGACCACCACCGTGTAGCTGCCGGCATTCGACGCATTGACATTGGTGAGAACGAGCGCCGGATTCGTCGCCCCGGAGAGCGTCGCGTTGTTGAGTTTCCACTGATAGTTCAGCGTGCCGGTGCCCGTCGCCGCGACCGTGAAAGTGACCGTGGAGCCGGCGACAACCGTGCTCTGGTTCGAAAGCGGCGATACCGCAAAGAGGGTCCCGTTGTTATTCTGCCCGCCTTGGCTGGCCGTGCCGTAGAACCGGCCGTCGCTGCCCTGGATTAGGCTGGACTGAGGGTCGTCGCCATCGCTGCCCTCGAAACTATAAAGCGCGGTGTATCCGGTCCCATCGGCGTTCAGCACAAACACCGCGCCATCGTTATTGGCCCCGCCCCCGGAGACCGTTCCATACAGCCGGCCATCGGTTCCCTGCACCAGGCCCGCGTTGGGATTGCCTCCGTTGTCTCCACCCATGAAATTGTAGATCGTAGAAAAGGTCGAGTTGCTTGGGTTGAAGGCATATACCGTTCCAGGGCCGTATTGACCGTCGCTGGCAGCCGTTCCATACAACCGGCCGTCGGTTCCCTCGATCAGGCCGGCCAGAATATAGCCGCCGTCAGAGCCGCCGGAAAAACTGTACATGGTCGTCAGGGTCGTGCCCGCCACCGTTCCGTTGGTGACCACTTTAAACAGGGTGCCGGCATTGCCTATCCCCTGGCTCGTCGTCCCATAGTACACCCCGCTGGGCCCGCGAATAAGGCCGGCTTCGGGGCTGGCCCCGTTGTTCCCGTTGAAGCTGCAAAGCAGGGTAAAACCATCCCCGTTCGCCCCGCCGGTCCCGCTCGGGTTCTCGACAAAGAGGACGCCCCTATTGGCGGCGCCGGCGCCATTAGCCGTCCCATATAAATTGCCGTCGCTGCCCTGAACCAGGCCGCACGTGGAGGGATTGGCGCCATCGGCGGCGCCGCCGGCAAATCCGTGCAACACGGCAAATCCGGTTCCATCCGGCGCCAGCGCAAAGACACTTCCGTTGCCCTTCGGTCCGTTCTGGGAAACCATTCCGTAAAACCGGCCGTCGCTGCCCTGGATCAGAGGACTTTGGGGATTGCTGCCGTCGCTGGCGCTATCGAAACAGTGAAGCGTGGTAAAAGCGGAGCCATCCGAATGGATGGCAAATACCGTGCCCGCGCTGCCGCCTCCGGCGGCGGAGGCCGTTCCGTACAGCCGTCCGTCGGTGCCTTGGATGAGACCGGCCTCGGGATTGCCGCCGTCGTAGCCGTTGGTGAAACTGTAGAGGACGGAGAACGTCGTGGCCTGCGGCTGCGACGTAATAGCCGGAGGAGGATTGATTGTATAAGTGCCGCTGGTGATCGTGCTATTGTTATAGCCCGTCTTGTAGGCGATGGCTTTGAGCGTCGTCGTGACGCCGATCGAAACCGGACTTCCATAAAGCGTGCCCGTCGTCGAACTGGGCGCACTGCCGTCCGTCGTGTAACGGATGGAAGCGCCCGTGGTCGTCGATTTGATGGTCGTCGATTGCCCGCTGGTATACGTGCCGGCAACAGGGCTGAAAGTCGGCGCAGCCGCGGTGAGTGTGTAAACCCCGGTCGTGACAGTGCTGTCGGTATCGCCGGTCTTGTAGGCGATGGCTTTAAGCGTTGTGGTTGCGCTGATCGATACCGGACTCCCGTAAAGCGTGCCCACGGTTTCGGTCGGCGTGCTCCCGTCCGTCGTATAACGGATTGAAGCGCCGCTGGTCGTCGATGTGATGGTCACCGATTGCGCATTCGAATACGTGCCGGCGACCGGGCTGAAAGTTGGCGCAGCCGCGGTGGTCGCACGGACGGCAACCGTCCAGACGACCAAGGTGAAAAAGGCGACCAGCAGTCGCAGGGTGAAGAGACCCCGGCCAGAAATCGATCCCGTCGTAGCCGGGGTGTTCATATTCATTGAAGAAGCTTGTTTGTAGGCAAAAGGAAAAGCGGAACCCTGGGCCTAACCCCCACCCAAGACAACGGCAAAGCAAGGAATCCGGGGTTAAGATCGTGAGACAAAAGCCAGATTAACAGGCTTTTGAAAACTTTATTGAGACGCCATTGCGATTGGAAGACGCTGTCCCTACATGAGAAACAGATCGGCGCTCACCGCGAATCTAGCTGAGAGCTTCTTGATATGGCCGGCCGTAAGGTTGCGTGCGCCTTTCAAAATGCGATACGCGATGGAGCGATCCACGCCGATAATGCGGCCCAGGTCGTCACCCGAAAGGCCGTTTTCTTCCAAAAGAAATTTAAGCGCCGCAATGCCTTTGACGGGTTTGGGTTCCGGGATGGTCTCGCGTTCGTAGTCTTCGATGAGCTTGGCCATCAATTCGAGATAGTCATCCTGGTCGCGGTTGAGTTTAAACCCGGCGAGCGCATGGATGATTTCCACCGCATTGTCATAGGATGCCCGGTCATGGATAGGCCGGGGAACATGCCAAGCAACCAGACCAGCGTAGGTCTTTGGGACAGCGGAAAACTTAAGAGCAGTTGACGTGATTTTCATAGGGATCCAGTCCATGTGTTTTTACTATACTCGGCATGGGTAAGAAATCGCATGGTGAATACTTCCTGTCGGTTATAATGGATGGCCGTGATGAGTCGGTAATCGTTGGTGATATTGAAAACGGTGACGGTGCGGTTGCTTTTAACGGTCACTTGGTCGGCGTGGGAGAAGCTTTGGCGTGTCT
>JBEKQH010000453.1:0-3267 GCA_049519915.1 Opitutaceae bacterium | reverse complement strand
AGCTGCTCGACAATTTGGCCGCCGACTACATGCGCACGGCTGTCGCGAAAGGAAGCTCATATCGGTTGGCCGTGCTTCGGCATGCCTTGCGCAATTCCCTGATTCCGCTGGCGACCAATTTTGGACAAAACGTCACGCTGCTGGTTTTCGGCTCGTTTCTCATCGAAAAGATTTTCGACATCGAGGGATTTGGGCTGCTCGGCTACACGTCGATCCTCGACCGCGATTACCCCGTGGTCATGGGCGTTCTGCTGCTGACCTCCGTGCTTCTCCTGCTGGGCAATATCCTTTCGGACATGCTGGTGGCCCTGGTCGATCCCCGGGTGAAATTTGGGTAGCGTATGTTTGGCTCCGTTAAAAACGATGAACTCAGCGCAAAACCGCATCAGCAGAGGATGGTCGTTCTGAGCGTGGCGAAGAATCCAGTTGGACGACGATCATACTGGCGGCGCATTCGCACTGGATTCATCACTTCATTCAGAATGACAATAATATAGTCATGTTCCAACTCGATCCTCTTACCCGGCAGAAACTGCGACGATTCCGCTCCCTGCGACGGGGCTACGGCTCCTTCCTGGTCTTGTGCGGGCTGTTGGTCATGTCTGTCTTCGCGGGGCTTCTGGTGGGCAGCCGCGCCCTGGTCGTGAAGTTTCACGGGCATTATTATTTCCCGACTTACACCGCATTTCATCCGGGTACGGATTTTGGCGAGAGCTACAGTTACGAGACGAATTACCGGAATTTGCAGGTTCGGTGCGCGCGCGAGCACCGGGGAGACTGGGTGTTGATGCCGCCCGTGCCCTACGATCCCTATGAGAATTCGTTCGAGGAGGGCCAATATCCGCCGACTCCGCCGTCGCTGGCTCAGCGGCATTTTCTGGGCACCGACACCACCGGCCGCGACGTCTTGGCCCGCCTTTTCTATGGATTCCGGATCGCCATGGTCTTTTCCCTGCTTTTCCTGGTGCTCGTTTACGTAGTGGGAATCGCGATCGGTTGCGCAATGGGCTATTTCGGCGGAGCCTTCGACCTTATCCTGCAGCGCGCGGTCGAAATCTGGTCGAATATCCCCTTCCTCTACATCGTTATCATCATCGCTTCGATCGTGACGCCGAATCTCTTGCTCTTGCTGGGTATCGTCGTCCTTTTCTCGTGGACCGATATGACCTACTACATGCGCACGGCGACCTACAAGGAAAAGGCGCGGGACTATGTGGCGGCGGCCCGGGTGCTCGGGGCCGGGCCCGGGCGGATCGTTTTTCGCCATATCCTGCCTAACGTCCTTTCCCTGACCGTTACATTTGTGCCTTTCACGGTTGCCGGAGCGATCACGCTGCTCACGGCGCTGGATTTTCTCGGCTTCGGCCTGCCGCCGCCCACTCCCAGTTGGGGAGAACTTTTGGACCAGGGGACGGCGAACCTGAACGCGCCGTGGATCGTCAGTTCCGCCTTTGTTGCTTTGGTGATGGTTTTGAGCCTGGTGACATTCGTCGGCGAAGCGGTCCGTGAAGCCTTCGACCCGAAAAAATTCACGATCTATCAATGAAATTCGCCAAAATCTTGAAGAAATCGAATGCGATTGGCCTTCGGACGAGCAAGCCAAGGTGCGGATCTGAGCGCGTCGGGACGCCGCGCTCCACCTTGCAGCGACTTGCTTGGACGTTGGGCGTCGGACGTTGGGCGTTGGATGTTGGGCGAAAGCAGATATCTTACCTGCTCAGTCCCCTACTCGCCTTGGCCCTTATTTCCGGCTGCGCCAAGAAGCAGGCCGAGCCGGCCCGCGACATCGGCCCGGAAGCCGAGGCCTACTACAAGTCGCATCCGGATTTATTCCGCTTCGCCACGTTGGCGGATCTGCCGAAAGATCTGGTCTGGCACGACGGCAGCGATGTTCCCGAGTTTTCGGCCCCCGAGGCGAAACGGGGCGGAACGCTCTATTCCTGGATCGACGATTTTCCGCGCACCCTGCGCTTTGTGGGACCCGACGCGAACGGCTCATTCCGGAGCTTTATCTTGGACGACAACGCGCTGAGCCTGATTCAAAAACAACCCAATACCGGCCAATATTTCCCCGGGCTCGCGAAAGCCTGGGCTTATGGCCGCGATGGGAAGACCATGTATTTCAAGCTCGATCTGGACGCCCGTTATAGCGACGGCGTTCCGGTGAAGGTCGGCGATTATTTCTTTGCCTTTTTTTTCTTCCGTTCCCGCTACATCGACGATCCGTGGTCCAACAACTTTTACACCGAATATTTCACCAATGTGACGAAATACGACGACGACACGATTTCCATCACGTGGCGGGAGCCGAAACCCGACCTTGACGACAAAGTGGGCTCGCTCGCCCCCGTGCCCGAACATTTCTACCAGGAGCTGGGCGACGATTACGTCCAGCGATATCAATGGAAGCTCGAGCCGACGACGGGACCCTACACCGTTAAGCCGGAGGATTTGCACAAGGGGAGCTTCGTTGACCTTACCCGTGTGCCCGGCTGGTGGGCGGGCGAAAAACCGTTTTATCGCCACCGTTTCAACGCCGATCGCATTCATCTGGAGGTTATTCGCGAGACCGACAAGGCGTTCGAGGCTTTCAAGCGAGGCGATCTCGACTCGTTCGGGCTGTCTCTCCCGAAATACTGGTATGACAAGCTGCCGGACAGCGATCCGCTGGTGCGGAAGGGTTACATCCACAAGACCGTGTTTTATGACCAGGTTCCGGTGCCCACGTGGGGACTGTACCTCAACACGGCGATGCCGCTGTTGAACAACCGAGAGGTCCGCGAAGGCATCGCCTATGCGAGTAATTTCGACCTCGTCGATCGACAATATTATCGTGGCGATTTTGTGCGCATGCAGACCGGGTCGGACGGTTATGCCGAAGTTCCGCTCACCGGGCTTCATCCGCGGCCATTTTCCGTGGACAAAGCCTTGGAGCATTTCGCCAAAGCGGGTTTCACCAAGAGGGGCGCGGACGGAATTCTGGTGAATGAGAAAGGGGAGCGGCTTTCCTTCAAGGTGACCACCGGATACGATTACATGCGGGACGTTCTGACCATCCTTCGGCAGGAGGCGGCCAAGGCCGGACTGGAGCTCGACATCGAGATTCTCGACGGCACCACGGCGGTGAAGAAGATCGAGGAAAAACATCACCAGATCGCCTTCATCGCGTTCAATACCGGGGTCGAGAAATACCCCCGCTTCTGGGAGACTTATCATTCGTCCAATGCGAACAAGCCCCAGACCAACAACCTTACCAATACGGCGGAT
>JBEKQH010000452.1:0-2647 GCA_049519915.1 Opitutaceae bacterium | reverse complement strand
GTTTTGGAATCGTTTCCACGTTGTGCCTCGGCCTGACCGCGCGCCTCGCCATGGCGGACGATCACCGCGATCACCACAGTCTCTACCTGCAGACAAACCTCGTCTCCGATATACCCGGCGCGGCCGCCGTCACCGACCCAAATTTGGTGAATCCATGGGGGTTGTCCCGCAGCGCAACAAGCCCTTGGTGGGTAGCTGACAATGGCAGCGGTCTCTCCACGCTCTACAACGGGGCCGGCGCCATCCAGGCGTTGGTTGTCACCCTACCCAATGCCCCCGGCGCAACCGGGCCATCAGGACCCACCGGCACGGTATTCAACGGTGTCGCCACCGATTTCCTGGTCGCGCCCGGAAAGCCAGCCCACTTCATCTTTGACAGCGAAAACGGCATAATCTCAGCCTGGAATTCCGGGCCGGCGGCCGCGATCGTAGTCGATAATTCCGCCACGGCGGTTTATAAAGGCATGACCCTGGCGCAAAACAACGGCGTGACTCTGCTCTACACGGCGGATTTCGAGACCGGCAAGGTCGATGTATTCGACACAAATTTCGCGCCGGTCGATCTCGGGGCCGGCGCTTTTCAGGATGAAAGGCTGCCCGCCAACTACACGCCCTTCAACGTGCAAAGCATCGGCAGCTCGATCTACGTGACGTTTGCCGAAAGGCAGGGGAACTCGATCATCAACGAACAGGATGGGACGGGCCTGGGACGGGTCGACGTGTTCTCTCCTGCGGGCGTTCTCCAGATGCGCCTGCGGCACGGTCCCTGGTTCAACGCCCCCTGGGGCGTGGTTCTGGCGCCGGCGAATTTCGGCGAAGCCAGCAACCGGATTCTGGTCGGCAATTTTGGCAGCGGATTGATCGCCATGTTTGATCCGGCTAACGGTGAATTCCGCGGATTCTTACGGGGAACCACCGGCTTCCCGCTGGCGATCGACCGGCTCTGGGCCTTGGCCTTTGGCAATGGGGCCAGCGCCGGGCCGGCCACCACGCTCTTCTTCTCAGCCGGGATCTTTGACGAAAACCATGGCTTGTTCGGCACGATCACTCCGCTGCCGAGCAGCGGTGGAGGCGACGACGATGAGGATGACGCTTCCGCGCAACCGTGATAAATAGGGCCGGCCTCCAAGGCCCAATTCAGACCCTGCGGTAGAACATGAAATAACCCGATGACCTTGTCATCGGGTTATTTTTGCCGGATCTGGCGAAATCAAAAAATCGGTTTTTATTCCGATATGCGCTGCCAATGAACTTGGTGTATGCGGTGTCATCCGTTTGTCATCCAGAGCGCCAGCGAAGGATCGCACAAGAGCAGAAATATATGTGAGATGGCTGATGTCGCTTCGCTCGGTACCTCGCAAGGCTCGGAATGACAATGAGAAGACGCGTCGAGCTTAAACAGTTCATTGGTGTGTTCCAGGCAACCCCGACAAGTCGGGGTTGCTCAGTGTCTCTGGATGACAATTCAGAGGTTATCGGCGCGTTAGCAACGCGCCCTACCTGGGCGGTTCAGTGGCCTGTTTCAGCCAAGCCGTGCAGAGGCGGGCTTGCCTGATGATGCGAAAGACGGGTTCCGCGGTTTGCCGCCTTACTTGGTCGCGTTCCTCATCACGAGTTGTGCCAGTTCCAAGGCATGCCCTCGGACGCCGCTCTTTATGATTACTTGCAATAGGTAAGATTACCTAGGTTAATGTATTACGCATGAATCTTAATTACAATATCTTATATAAGTTTATCAAATAAATCACTAAATTTGTCACCAGACTGTGACTTATTTTTGGCTTATCCATTTGCCAAATTGTCACCAAGTCGCTGCAAATTTGCCACAAAATGAAGCCAATATCCGGGACGGAATGGACTTTGCTATCGCCATTGCGCCGTCAATCAAATGAACTATCCACCGCCGATTCCCCGGGTCGGAGCTGCCGCTATCACCGAAAATCTGCTTAAGCGAAAATGGTCAGCGACAATCCTTCGTTACTTGGAAAGAGGCATAACCGACCCCATTGAAATCACAAAACATGAAGTAAATATTTCCACCAAAGTGATGAGCGAGCGATTGCGCACAATGTTGAGGTACGGGCTGCTTGCGCGTTATCCGCGGCCCTCTCCTTCCACTGTGATCGAGTATCGTCTCACGACGCTCGGGAAGAAATTACTTGAGATGATCAATGCCATCGATGAGCTGGATCAACAACTGATCAAAAGCAGAAAGCCCCTAGAAAACAATTTAACCTTAGAATCCGTAGCAGCGTCCACTCCCGCGCCCGCCAACGAGCCGCCGCCTTTAAAAAAATCGAATAGGAATAATCGATCCGGAACAAGCCCTGTCCAGTCGCAGCTTACTTCAAACCCAACATTACCATGAGAACCTGTCTTGCCCTCCTGCTCGTCCTTCTGCCTTGCGCGATTAGCCACGCAGCAGAGAACGCTTCACCCGCCGACCATCACGATCAGCCCGCTCCTTCAAGCCCGGCCAAAATTCTCGCGGACCAGGTGGCGGGCATCGCCCATTCCCCCACCCTGACTCTCAAGGAAAAAGACGCCGACATTTTGACCGATGTCCACAATGCGGTGGTCGCGGCGACGGCCCACCTGACCGATCCGGTGGACATCCTCAAGGTCACCCTGGAACTCACGACGGCCG
>JBEKQH010000451.1:0-3237 GCA_049519915.1 Opitutaceae bacterium | reverse complement strand
ACGACAAAAGGCAGCTGGAGTGGATTGTGTTGAAAATCGACGGTTTGGCCCGAAGCCGGATCCATGCTTGGCGTCGGGGAAATATTTGAGGCGAGGTATTCGACCTGGGCGGCGCCGTATTCGCTTACGGCTTCGGCGGCGTTGTGCGCCTCGATCAAATAGGCCGTGCGCACGTTGAAGCGGTATTCGGTGATGGACCAGCCGAGGATGGACGCCAACAGCAGTGCCATGACAAACGTGAAGATCATGACCGTGAGCAGCGCCGAACCGCGCGAGCGGAGCGAACGCGAGGAGGGAAAGGACGAATTCATGCGGACAGCGATTTCCGATCGCAACGACGGCTTAGCGGAGTTTTTCAACGGCCTGTTAGGTAATGAGATGGTCATTTTAGAGGGAGACGCTGTCGGCCATTCATGCCCATCTCAGGCCAGGCGGCCGCCACGTCTTGAAGTTTGTGCGCCGAACACGCCCCGATGATCGTTCCGGCCGCACTGGATTAACCGCGCGGCCACAAGGTGAGATTGTAGGCTTGGACGTTGGCCGCAGTGGCAAGATCCTGCTGCTCCTGGACCGTCGATTCCACCATGAAGGCTCCTGTTCCCGCGGGAGTGCCGGACGGCCCAAGATAGAAAAAGAGATTCTTGTGTGCCTGTGGCGTTACCTTTTGGGTCGTCGGGTCCACCAGGGTATTTTCGGCGACGCCAGACATCGACGTGATAAGCGATGCCCCGGTGCTTAAATTTGGCTTGATATAAGTGGTGTACAAATCGACGGCCGAGGTCGCCGCCGACGGCGCCGGATTGGCCGTTGTATTCTGAATAATGCCGGAATCGATCCGATAGACCGGACCCGAGTCCACCGGCGAATAATAGGCGACCACCCGACTGACGAAACTGGCCCCGATATTGTTGCTACCCGTGGGGGCCGTGTTGACGTAACTCGTCGTGGTGCTGACCAGCAGCAACAGGTTACCCGATTGCTCTGGGACTATATTATTGTCCGTGGTTGGATCGCCATTGGTGGCGGTATCATAGATATAGAAATTAGTCGCGAAAGCGGCGTCGTTTTGCAAATTGAGGGTGAGCTTGCGCAGATCCTTGTTGACCGAGAGCTGGTTGACGTTGGCGGCATAGATTTTCAAGCCCTGAAGGGTGAAGGCGATGGCCGCTGTCGTGGCAAAAGCGCCGATGGTTGCGGCGACCAGAAGTTCCACCAGGGTGAAGCCGCGGGCTTTGTTCCGAACGGCGGGCGTTGTCGTGGGCGTTGTCATAGGATTGAAATCAAGAAAGTGAAGAACGAATCGCGTGGAGGGATCCCATAAAATACCGGGTTCCACCCAAGCCGTCATAGAACTGCCAGGTATAGATGATGGTGAGGCCGTAGACCGCTTGGGCGTTGCCATTGGTATTTTGGGCGGTGGTCGCGGGATCGGGGTCGCTGAGATCGGTTACCCAGACCCAGACGTTCAAATGCAGGTTATTCTGGGAAGGGATGCCGGTGGCGGGCAAATTCGCTGCGTAGGGCCAAATGGCCTTCCACGTGGTTGGCGCCCCCGGATTTTGTGGGTTGGTTGCCAACTCCTTGAGGTTGTCCACAACTCCAGCAGGGTGTGTCACCCCTGGGATCAGGTCAGAAAAAGGGGGAATGGTCGTAGTGGAGCCATTGTCTGACCAAATCAACGTGTCATTCCCGGTCGCCGTTTGGATGGTAATAGTCGCTTCTTTTGTCCAGGAGGGACTGCCGTCGGCATTTGCCGGTGCGCCGGTGGGACAGATAAGATTTTGCAGGGGCATGCTTTTCATCTGCTCCATATAGCTCTCAACCGTGGCCTCGACGGTCGCTTGGGCGACGCTCCGGGCCGTCAGCTGTCGGGCTTGGACCAACCCTCCGATAATCCCGGCAAACACCAGCGAACCGACCAATAAGGCCACCATGGTTTCAACCAAGGTCATGCCACGGACAGATCGCACAGAAAAAGAACTAAGTACGCTCACGGGAGGGGGTTGCTGCTTGGTGGGTGCGTCGACTCGGTCAATGATGCAGGCCCGTGAGGGCGTGATTAGAATAGGGGCTTGTGCCTAGGTAAACCGCTGCTTATTTGCAAGTGATAATCGGATTTCGATATTCACAATTTAGGCAGCCGCATAACAGGCCGGCCTAGGATTAATAGTTCGGCGCTTGGCGGGAGGCGCGTCGACGAGATTGCCGGCCCAATTTTTGTACAGTAAGATGTTACGCTTAAACGAATAGTAAACATTATCCTGGGCCGGGCCCTCCGTTTGGCCAAAATTTGATTCGCGCGCCGCCAATGAACGTTGTCTTTCGAGGTAGGAGGTAGGGCGCGTTGCTAAACGCGCCGCTCGCCTGCCAATGAACGGATGCCACTTGCGCACGAATTCAGCCTTTCTAAGTGGAGCGGCTTGACCTCAAGACGCTCTCAGCGCGTTGAGGTCAACGCGCTCCACCCGTGCTGCCGCACGAAACAGTTCATTGGCCTGTTCCAGACAACCCCGACAAGTCGGGGTTGCTCAAGGTCTCTGGATGACAAATGGAGACACCGCCTACACCAAGTTCATTGGCAGCTCCCAACGCAAAACTCCGTTTTGCCCCCGACGGGAAAGAAACAAGTGGCGGTTTCCTAGAAGCGTAGCGAAGTACCGAGGCCGACCGTTTGACATCCACTGAGACTACGCTGCGACGGCAGCCCTTATCCAAGTAGATTCTTCACTTCGTTCAGAATGACAAATTGCAGACGCGGGTGAGTTTTTATTGTCCACGCTCATCGGGCTGTGATTTGGCAGGAGCTAAAGGCGGCGGCTCGATAACGTACGGCCGAATTTATTTTACCGCGGCCTGCATCCGCCGTAGGGCCTCTGCGAGCGTGGCGCGCGGACAGCCGAAATTGAGGCGGACGTACTTCCCCCGGGGCGCGCCAAAGAAGGCCCCGTCGCTCAGACCGGCGCCATGTTTTTCGAAATGGGCGACGGGATCGGCCAGGCCGAGCGCCTCGACATTAAGCCACGCAAGGTAGGTTGCCTCAAGCGGCGCTTCCAGCCGGATGCCAGGCAATTCGCGTTTGAGAAAGTCTTTCAAAAAATCGCAGTTGCCGCGCAAATAGGCGAGCAATGCCCGGCGCCACGGCTCGCTGTCGCGGTAGGCGGCCTCGCACGCGGCGTAGCCGAGTGCGGTGACTTCCGCCACGATGCCGGCGGTGGCGCGGACAAATTGGGCCCGCAG
>JBEKQH010000450.1:0-3629 GCA_049519915.1 Opitutaceae bacterium | reverse complement strand
CTCCCCGATTTTCTTTAACGGAACCTGGTGCATCTCGCCGGCGGTCGGCAATCCGTTCTCCTTCATGAGCTGATCCACTTCGGCCACCGGAAAAACATAAAAGCCCATTTCAGCGATGGGACGGGTGACGGTGGAATTGTAACCGTAGGTGCCCTTGATATCGGTGCTTTCATTGAGCGGCGGAAGCACCACAATCGATCGCGGGGGATGGGCCCGGAAAGCCGTGTAATCACAGGGTTTTTGCGTCACACAACCCGTCAACGCCAGCAAGACGGTCAAAATTCCTGGAAGAAAAAAACGGGGGCTCATTTTCTAGTCGAATTGGCGATAAGCCTGTTCATGAACACGGTAGATTCCGGAAACTGTTCCTTTTCCTTTTGAAATTCCCGGACCGCCAGATCGGATTTGCCCATCTGATAATAGAGATAGCCCAGATGCGCATGAAACCCCGGCGGCAGCGGTTTGTTGGCGGAAATCGCCTCATGCATGTCCTCCTCCATCACCTGCGCCTGCATTTCGGGCGTCGCCTTGTCCGGCTTCGCGTAGGAGACGTAGATCAGTTTTTCGTAACTGCCCCAATAATAAATATCAGGCGATTGACAGCCCGCCACCAGCGCCGCCACGGCCAAGGATAGACAAAAGATTCTCTTCGAGGGATTCATTATTTCTGCGGCATCCATTTGCCTTGTTCCACGCCGTCAACCAGGCGATTGACCGCTTCGCGCATGGCGAGATCGAGCACCTTTCCATTGAGCGTCGAATCATAACCCGAGGCTCCCCCGAAGCCGAGAACTTCACGGTCACTCAAGGCATATTCACCCGCGCCTTGGACCGAGTAAACAACCTCGGATGTGATCACATCCACCACGTTCAAATTAACTTTGGAATACGCGACCTGCTTCTTGCCGCTGCCAAGAATCCCGAACAATTGGACATCGCCCACTTCCTTGCGTCCAAATTCTGCGACTTCCCCGGTGATGACATAATTCGCCCCTTTCAATTTGGCCTGCTGGCCATTGATGGCGGCTTCTTTCGCGATCTCTTCCATATTGTCCCGATCAACCACCGTGAAACGCCCCGTCTGTTGCAGATGAGTGATCAGAATCGATTTGGCCTGGCTACCCAGCCGATCCACCCCGTCGGAGAACAGGCCGCGCATGTAAGGGGAATGATTGTCGAAATTGCCGACGGCCAAGGTGCTTTTGACGCCCGCATAAGGGGTGCCCGCAGAATTTACCGTTTCCGGTATGATAGCTTGATGGGATTCAGTGGCGCAGCCTGCACAAAAACCGACGAATGAAGCTAACGCCAAGAGGGCAAAAGGATGAACGATTTTCATAAGTTGGTTATGCAATTACGTTAACAATGGCGTCTTTCGTTGAAGGCAAACTGATGCTGGGCTTTCGGCAAGTAAATAATCCTTATGACTATTTTCACCCGTGAGGGCACTAAACAAAATTGGCGGGCCCTAATGGGCCCGCCAATTGATCAGCTCCGTCGGGATGTTCCCGACCGATGCTGCTCGGCGAGGTAAAACCTCGGCCGATCGTGTCGATTATTTTATCGTATAGGTCGCCTTGGCCACGCTGCTCACCCCGCTGCTGGTGTAAGCAATCGCTTCCAGGGTGGTGGTCTTCTTGATGTCAATAGAGCCTTTGTAGACGGTTCCACTGGTTTCGGTCGGAGTCTTTCCATCCGTGGTATAACGGATCGTCGTTTTGCTCGTGGAATCCGAGATCGTTACTTTTACGCTCTTGGTATAGGTTCCGGTCGCATGATCAAAGGTCGGTGTGCTAACGGTGCCGCCGCCACCACCACCGCCGCCACCACCACCACCGCCGCCGCCGCCGGCAGTTCCACCGGCCCAAGATTTGACATTCACCCAATCCATTGTCGCCGGCCCAGTGCCGGAGAGCGAAACGTATTGGCCGAACTTATTATAGTGAACGCCAGCATTGGGAACCTTCGTGCCGGTTTTCGAGCCATTGACGTAGATGGTGATCAATTTACCGACTGGGTCGTAAACGGTGTTCAACTGGAACTGCACACCCACCTGGATCGACGCTTCAACCGCATCCTGCTGTTCCAGCGAGATGATTTCCACGCCCGTGGAGCCGCCAGGGGCTTCATCGAGGATAAGATCCGGGGTGGAGGGCGCGGGCCCAAAGACCTGGTGCATACAGATCTTTGAGGAGCCGGAAGGGAACGAGGTCAGGGTTCCTGAGCCCTGCCATTGGTTCGTTGTCGTGGTAGGGAGGTCGTTGCCACGTTGCTCCGCCCGGCCATGACCGGAGGGAACATGGAATTCGAATCCGCCGGAGATGGCCGTAATGGTGCAGCCAGATGATGTTTGGGGGATGTAGGTTTCGCTGTCGGCGCTCCAGCCGCTGCCGATCTGGGCACGAGCTGCCACCGATAGGCCACCGATAAGAGCCATCGCCGCGAGGGTTCTAACAATGCATTTATTAGCTTCCATATTAACAACTTGGGTTGATTTGTACTAACAGTTTTTGTTAACACAGGGGGCGGCGTTAACCGAGGGTAGACGGTTCGACCTTTAGGTAAATCTGATGCAAAGCGATAGCGATTTCATTTTAATTGTTAAATACTTGCATCAGCGACGCTAATGCCCGGCTCTAAAAAAACGGCGATTGAAGAGCGCCTACCCCTGCTTCGTTAAGATCAGCGCTGCTAAATTCGCGTTTCGGCGCACTTGCGGATCGTGTCGCAGGTTCGGGTGGTCGCGTCTGAGCCGAAGTGTTTCTCGATCAGGGTCATGAAAACCGGCCCTTTCGCGATCGTTTCGGGCGTCTGCACGTAAGCGGAAAACACTTCCCGGGCCGGTGAGGGCGAGGACGCTCGCCCCAACCGGGACGTTTAAGAATGAACCACAGAGGCACGGAGGTCACAGAGATCGTACCGGAGGCCTCCATGCTCTCCGTGTCTCTGTGGTTAAATAAGAATTTTCATTTCCTGCCAGAAAGCCTTAATTTGTTTTGCATTGACTTTGCATTAAAAACCGCGGCCCTTAATGCGGCCGTTGGCATTTCTTTGCTTCGGTCCACTCCGCCTACCCTTGGTTTTATTTTCGGACTTTGCGCAGTCGCCTGTGCTGGTTCTCACGCTAAAGCCGCCATCAACGGAGCTGACAAATAACGCTTAGATAACATCTTACCATGAAAACACCCTCCTTATTCGTTCGGGCGCTCAGTTCGTTCGGCGTCAGACCTCGTCGCTCTGGCCAACCATCATTCACTTGCCATTTTCCTTCAGCCAGGATCAAAAAATGCGCTTGTCTCGCCGCCGCGCTGATCGGGTTGCCGTTCATGGTAAAGTCAGCCCAGTTCACGCTATCCACCGGTTGGTCATTGCAATCTTCCGCCAAAATTACTCAAGCCGGCGGGGCGATTTCCACTCCGGGTTTCCAGCCCACCGGCTGGTATCCGATCACGGTTCCGGCCACAATAGTCGCCGGTTTGCTGCAAAATAACGTCTACGCCGATCCCTACTACGGGCAAAATCTGTCGTTGATTAACGCCGCCGATTTTACCCCGGCGTGGTGGTACCGAACCGAGTTTACGCTCCCCTCCAGCGAAAATGGCAAACGGGTTTGGCTGAAGCTGGAAGGC
>JBEKQH010000449.1:0-2723 GCA_049519915.1 Opitutaceae bacterium | reverse complement strand
AACACCGGCCCGGTCGCCCACCAGATGCTTCTCACCTTGGATTATAGCGGCGAGGTCGACCGCTACCAAAACCTGCGCATGGACCCCGGCATCGCCAGCGAGAAGAATTCGACCGGGGGATGGGTCAATCCCGTCTCGCAGCTCGATCCGAATAATCCTAATTGGAACTTCGTCACCTTCCAGCAGAATCCGAACCTCTACGACCAGGTGCAGGAAAACTATTGGGACGCCGTCAATGACTACGGTCTCTTCCTGAACGAGCATGCCTCCATGTTCAACAAACGCCTGAACGTCATTGCCGGCCTTCGCTTCGACTGGCTCAATACCAAGTTGGACGACTATAGCGTCATTAATTATCCCCTCGGAACCCTTTATGAAAAAGATTTTGACGCCAATACCAACGGATTTCCGTCCCACCAACTGGGCATAAGCTATCGGATCGTCAAACCCGTCACCCTTTATATCAATCAGAGCACCAGCCTCAACCCCCAGCCGAGTTATAACCCCGGCACGGCCACGCTCCTGCCGAACAGCACCAGCACCGGCTATGAAGCCGGCGCCAAAGTGGATTTGTTCAAGAACAAACTCAGCTTCACTTCCACCTACTATTCGATCAACCAGTATAATCTACTCTATCAGACCACCACCGACATAACCCTGGCTAACGGTGTCAACGAGACCGGGGTCGACAGCTATGTTGACGTGCTCAAGGGACATTCAACCGGCGCCGAATTTGACCTGAGTTATAATCCGACCCGGAGCCTTCAGGTTCTGCTCGATTACAGTTATGACGATGCCAGCATCCGCCAGGCGGATGCGCAGCATCTGTTTTTGAACGGAGACCCCATCCGCCGGGTGCCGGCGAACCAATTCGGCTCCGCCGTGCATTATCAGTTCAATAACGGCCCGCTTAAAGGCCTCTTCCTCCTGTGCGACGAAAACTTTGTCGGCCGCTCGTCGGTGAACATCAGCGGCGGCCTTATCGCCACGGGCACTGGCTTCGTCAATAACCCATTGCCCAACGGGATCTTCCCCTGGTCGCCCTTCGGGGTGGCGCCGTACGCCCCCGTGCCGCCAAACTTGACCAACCGTTTGACCCCGATCGCCCTAGTTAACGCCAACGGGCTCCCCAACACCGCCGACCCGTATATTGTCCGACTGCCCGACGGCCGGGAGAGTATCTACAACAGCGCTTATTGGCTGACCAATATCGGCGTCGGCTACAACTTCAAGACCGGCAAATATTCCCACCGCGTCCAGGTCAATGTGAAGAACTTGTTCAACCGGGCCTATACCTACGGTTCCGCCATCCTTGGCGATCCGATCACCTACGTCTGCAGTTATACGCTCACCTTCTGACCATCATAAAGTAAAGGGCGGGCATGTCTCCAACATCCATCGCTCCAAATGACCCATTCTCAACCTGCGGCGAACGCCTCAGCGGGCGCCGCCGCAGGCAGGACGGCTCATCGGATCCAGGCCACTGACGACGTTCAGCCGAGCTGATCATGCCACGCCCCGTCTCTCTTCTCGCCGCACTTACCCCTGTCGAGCAGGAGGATTTTCTACCCGAGCCTCTGTTCACTGAAATCCGCGCAGTCGCGGTCCACTTCAGCCGTTTCGACCCCGAGACGTCCGGCGAAGCCGATTTTTACCGCACGCTAACCGAAGTGGATCCGGAAGTCTTGCTGGCCTGCTGGAAGACGCCGCGGCTTCCACCGGTGTTGCCGCCGCGTTTGCGCTACGTGTGCTACCTCGCCGGATCGGTCAAACGACTCATCACGCGAGACCAGATCGAGCGAGGTCTGCTGGTCACCAACTGGGGCAGCTCCGTTGGCCGTCTCGTCGCCGAGGCCGCGCTGCTTCATATCCTCTCCTGCCTGCGCCGCGCAAGTTTTTGGACCGTGGCGATGCACCGGGAAAATGGGTGGAGAACAGGCGTCAACACCCGGACCGTTTCGCTCTTTGGCCGGCGCGTGGGACTGCACGGCTTCGGCTCGGTGGCGCGGGAGCTCGTTCGGTTGTTGAGGCCTTTCGGAGTGATGATTTCCGCCTTTGCGCCCGATATTGACGAAGCGGCCGAACACGAATTCGGCATCACCCGTGCCCGCTCATTCGAAGCGCTCTTCGCCGACAACGACATTATCGTGGAGCTCGCCCCTTTGATCCCGGCCACCAAGTGCTGCGTGACCGAGCACCACTTGCGGCTCATTCGACCCGGAGGCGTTTTTGTCAATGTCGGCCGCGGCAAGGTTGTGGAGGAAGACGCGCTCGTGCGCGTCGCGAGCGAAGGGAAGATTTTTTTTGGGCTCGATGTGTTCCCAATTGAACCTTTGCCGCCCAACCATCCGTTGCGCGGCCTCACCAATGTGATGCTCACGCCCCATCTGGCCGGCCCCACCGTCGACCGTCGCTGCGACGCTGGTGCAGTTGCTTTGCGAAATCTCTCCGCTTACGCCGAAGGAAAGCCGCTTGAGGCCTTGGTAACGCCAGAAATTTACGATTACTCATCCTAGGAGCGTGGAGGATGATGTCCTTCACGCTGCTAGGATGTTGTTAATTTTTATGTAAAAAATTAGTAATGGAAGTTGATTTATGTCTAAGTTTTCGTAAAGTTTGTAAAGAAGGATGCCTGACGTACGCTACTAACTGGTGACGATTCTATATTTTTGACGCGGTTTCGCTTGCAGATGGGTAATTTACCCCAGGAAAAATTTAATCTC
>JBEKQH010000448.1:0-2936 GCA_049519915.1 Opitutaceae bacterium | reverse complement strand
GGTCGGACATGGATTTCTTTTAAACCGCTTATGGACGCTAATCGAAGCTAATAGAGTCGAGGCCGGACGGGAATCCAAATGACGAAATCCGAATGACGAATGCAGAACGCTGAAAGCCCAGCTACGAATTGCCAACGACCAAGACGTTAACCGCGAATGAACGCAAATGGACGCGAATAACTACGAGGTCGGAGAAATTGGTGTGGGCCCTGTCCTAAAGGTGACCAGCCAGCATGTGCAAGCATTCGACGAGCCTTTCGATCAGCTCAAGGCCCCGAGCTGATTGAGCAGTCTCCCCTCATATTAGCGTTCATTCGCGTCCATTCGCGGTTTCCAACGGCATTGTTTTTATTGTCGGTTAAATGCGTCGGATCCTCCTTTGCCCATTCGACGGGCTCAGGGTGGGTCACGCTGCGGAGGATTGTGCTGGGGCGCAAAAAAGGCGTCCGTGGAAACGGACGCCTTGAAATGAGGGTGGCGGGGTGGTTTTAGCCGCCTTGCGGGCCGCTTTCGCCGCGCGACGGGTCGCCCTGGCGATAGTGGCCTCCGCGACCTCCGCGCCGACGGCGCCGACGTTGACCGCCATCGCGTTGGTCGCCATTGCGCTCAAAACGGCCTTCGGACTGCGGCTGGCCGTTGCGGAAACCGCCCTGGTTGCCCTCGCCGCGCGACGGGTCGCCCTGACGATAGCGGCTGCCTCCGCGGCCACCGCGGTGGCGACGGCGCTGCTGCTGCTGAGGATAACCGTTGGAGCGGTCGGACTCGCCGGCTGGAGCTGTGGTGCCGTTGGTCTCGGCTGGTTTTTCGCTGCGGAAAAGACTTTTTAGCCAGCCAAAAAATCCGCCCGATTTTTTCGGCGTGACCGCTGCGGCCGGTTGGCGGTGCGGTTCGCGTTGTTCAAACGGAGGATTGCGCCGCGGTTCGAACGATCCTTCGCTGCGCGGTTCGCGTGAATCGCGCTGCTGGCGCGGCTCGAACGGTTTTTGTTCGCGCGGTTCGAAGGGCTTTTGTTCGCGGCGTTCGGCGCGGAAGATCGGGCGATCTTCGCGGCGCGGACGCGCATCGGTCTTGGCCGGTTCGTCGGGCATGCCAGCTTCCCAACTGAGTTCCGTGCGCTTGGGCTCCTCGGCGGGGAGGATATTGAGCTGGGCCTTGGCGGCGGGTGGAACGGGGGCAATAACCACGGGTTCAACCGGCGCGACGGCGGCCGCCGGCTGGAGGGTCGTATTTTCAACGCTCGCCGAAGGCGCGGGGCTTTCGGCAGCGGATGTGGCGATGACGTCACGGGCCGGGGCCGCGGGGGCGGGCTCGGCGAATGGGTTCTTGTAATCGCTTTTGGAGGCGATAACTTCGATGGCCGTAGGGCGATATTCGCCGTTGCTGGCCGTAACGGCGGCAGCGGCAGGTGCGGCGGGTCTTTTGCCGCGGGCAAGCCCAGAGCCGCGGGTGGCGCCAAAAGCGGCGGGCGGAGGGGCGGTCTCGGCGCTGGCCGGAGCCGCGCCGAATGTTTCTGATTCAGACATGTTTATGTGTTTTTTATTTTGTGATCAAGCGGCGCTCACCGCAAGCGGGGGCAGCCGGCATTGGAAAGCACACGGAGCGCGGGAATCGCGCTCGACGTATGCAATGACCTATTACTATTTCTTATTTTTCACGGAACGGCAACTGTAAAAATATCCGTTGATAATATGGGGCGAAGTGCCCTCGCCACGCCCCGAGGTCATGGCTGGAGAGCACCCCCACCCGCAAGTAAAGCCCCCTCGATCCGTTTTGTAAATTACCCCGCATTTTCCACGCCGGGCTTGCCAGCGCTCGCCGGCCAACGTAGCCACGAAGCATGGACAAGCTTGACGAAATTTTCCGGATGCAAAACGCGCTCAACCAGCGCATCGGCGTGGCCCTGCCGCCGCCGACCGACGAGGACAAGGCGAAATGGATTCTTAATTATACGCGTGCGATGCAACAGGAGCTGGCCGAACTCGTGGACAGCGTGCCCTGGAAATGGTGGGCGAAGTATCAAAAGTTCGACGAACAGAATGCGCGTGTCGAAGTCGTCGATTTATTTCACTTTCTCGTTTCGCTGGCCCAGACCCTCGGCATGAGCGCGGAGGATGTCTATCAGGCCTATCTCAAGAAGAACGCCGTCAACCACCAGCGGCAGGAAAGCGGCTATGTGCGCAAAGACGAAGCCGATTCGAAACATATCTGAACCGCGAATAGGCTGTGGAAAACCGCGAATGGACGCCAATAAACGCGAATAGAAGAGAAGACCCTGCGACCAGCTCCGGGCCCTGAGCGGGTCGAAGGGCTCGCCGAATCCGTCAAAACGGCTGGCTGAAATTTCCCCATGCTTTCAATGCATGGTTTGCGCCGCATTTTCTGACCGTGGAATTATTCGCGTCTATTCGCGTTAATTCGCGGTTAAATTACATGGATCGGTCCAAGGGCCTTCGCGGTTCAAATGTATGGATCCGGCAGAGATGTCCCCACGCCGGCACTACATCGATTGCATTTTAAAAAGCTTGCACCCGCGTGGCGAACCTTTTGGAAAACGGTTTGTCACATCGTCTTTTCCCATGGTTAAGAAGATCAAAGGCAAGGAATTGAAGCCGCCGTCCGGGTTCGTGGCCAAATTAGCCGCCAAGTTTCTCGACGTCGCCGAGTGGTTTTTCTACAAGTTTTCCATCGTCGGCGACCAACCGGTGTTCGACAACGCGAAGTTTCCCTGGGTCGGCGAGATCGAGGCCGAATTTCCAAAAATTCGCGCCGAGCTCGACCGAGTGATGCAGCGACGCGACGAGCTGCCCAATTTCCAGGACATCTCCACCGACGTGAAGACGATCCAGACGGACAACAACTGGAAGACCTTCGCCTTTTGCGGCTACGGCGTGTGGGCCAACGAAAACTGCCGCCAATGCCCCGACACCGTCGCCGCG
>JBEKQH010000447.1:0-3611 GCA_049519915.1 Opitutaceae bacterium | reverse complement strand
AGAAACACCGTGAAGGCTTGGACCATCATAAACCAATACCCGGCCCGCGGGCTGCCAAAGGCCCAGGCGCCGATCAACTGCATCATGTCGCCGAGCGGCGCGGAGCTGCTCGAAGCGTTGGCCGTCGCCCCATAGCCGCTATGCATGTAGTAGTTGGTGGCGAAGTATTCCAAGGCGTAGCAAAATCCACCTTGGATCACGAGCGAGAGGATGATGGCGCGGGGGATGTCCTTCTTCGGATTCTTCGCCTCTTCACCCATGGAGCTGACCGATTCGAAACCGACCAAGATGAGAATGGCGACACACGCTTGAATGATAACGTAGCTGAATTTATGCGGGGCAATGACCGACGCGGCCGACGGGTGGTAATTATAGGTTTCGACACCCTTGTCGTCCTTGGTAATGCCGCCTTGATAGCTTAAAAGGAAGGGCTCCGGGATGGCCTTGGCAACACCCTTCGGAAGAGCCGTGGGAAGTTTTCCGTCCTTGTCGGTCGGAATCACGTTGAAGCTTCCGTCGCCGGTCTTGACGGGATTCCCCGCCGCATCCGCCGCAACATAGATAGGGACGGAAGCGCCCGACGCGTCCACCTTGGGCAGCGTCGCATTCGGATCCTGAATTTGCTTGGTCGCGTCCTTGGGATCGGGAATGGTTTTGGTCGTGTCCAAGATTGTATCCTGGACGTAGTTCACCGGCGCCCCGGTCGAATCCAGCACGTAGGCGTTCGAACCTTCGGGATGGCCCGCGCGATGACAGATGGCCATGGCCGAAAAGATGATCAACGCGGTGATTTGGATGACGTTAATGGCCGCATTTACGCCCGTGGTGCCCCCGACGCCGCGAAAGGCGATATAGGCCACACCCAAGGCAAAGATGAACGAAAAACCGAACATAAAGATCGGGCTAGGATAGCCGGCCGAAAAGGTGTTGGGGAAAATTTCTCCCAGGATGTACCCGACCAGCAGACCCGTGACACCGACCATCACGCCCGGATAAACCCAGTAATAGAGATGGCTCGCCCAGCCGACCATGAACTTCATGACCCGGGCCCACTTGAACGCCTCCTTCTTGGAAAGAAACGCTTGTTCGGCGAAGAAATAGGAAGAGCCCGCGCCCGGATAGAGCTTGGAGAGCTCGGCATACGCCACCGCCGTGGCGAGGCAAAGGCAAAGCGCCGCGATGATACCGAGCCACATGGACATGCCGGCCCCGGGCGCGCCCGTCAGGACCTGCGGTCCGAAGGTGAGCCAAAGAAATGCCCCGGGCGCGATCAGAGCCATGGCGTTGGAGGTGAGACCCGTCAGGCCCAAAGTGGGCTTCATGGTGGGTGTGGGAGTGGGAGCTTCTGGCATGGTTGGAATGGATTTAATTTTTTCTTAGGCGATTGTTCGTTCGATAGTTAAACGCACCTGTGGAGACAGGGTTTGGGATGTCTGTATAAGTCGAGGCAGGCGGATGCCCGGCCCAGTCTGATAGCAGTTTAGATGCCAATTAATTTTGTTTTAATTATATCAATCGATAAATTGACAAACCTTTAATGTGAGGCCGTGGCATGTAAGACGCTAATTTAGCGGCGTTAACAGAGACAATCGTCCCCATCAGCCGCCTAAAAATCTCCTTAATTACACCCGTGATTCAGAAGATTTGACCACCGGCCGGTGCCACACAAACGCCGTTTCAATCCGCAACCCGTCAATATTATGCCAGAAACTCCCTCCTCCACACCCACCATGAAGCCCACCCTGGGCCTCACTGGTTTGACCGTCAATGCGATGGCCCTGATCGCGCCGGGCGCTTTCCTGTGGCTAACCTACGAAGAACAATGCCTTTATGGTGCCCCTGCAGCGGGCGCGGCCATGTGGTTCGGTTTCTTTGTCTCCCTGCTGCTGTGTTACGCCACCGCCATCAGCTACGCGGAGTTGTCCAAGCTCTACCCTGGCGCCGGCTCTTCTTACTATTACGCCGAGCAGGCCTTTCTGGCCAAGAACAAGGCCTTCCGGTTCGCCCGGGTGATCAAGTTCTTCACCGGGTGGGCCAGCCATCTCTATTACTGGGCTTATCCCGGTCTGATGGTGGGTGTCACGGCCCTGCTGATCGGTTACCTCGCCGGCATCCTTTGGCCCAACACCTTCAGCAGCACCTATAATAGCCCGCTACTGATGTATATCGTCTGTGTCGTCTTCGCCGTCGGTGTCAGCTATATCGCCTATCGCGGCGTGGTCGGAAGCACCATGGTCAATATCGCGATCAACGTCATCCAAATCACGGCCTTGGTCGTCTTCTCCCTCATCGCCATCGCCTATCGCATGAACCACAAGCAAGGTTCAACCGGCTATCACCTGTCCAACGGCGTCGCGGTGAACTACATGGTGGCCCAAACCAACGTCTTGGACGACAAAGGAAATCCCGTGCCCGTGCTCGATGCCAACGGCAAGCCGACGAAAAACGCCGATGGGACCGTCGCTTATCAACAACAAGATGCGCAGGACAGCGACGGCAACCCCGTCCCGGGCGATGCCAACGGCAAGGCCACAACTTTGGACAAAGCGGCCCCGTTCACCATCGACTACAGCGGCGCCTGGAGCACGGATTCCAACAACAATCCGCAATTCAACTTCCACCCGACGGTCACATCCGTGCTGGCGCCTCACAAGTTCAGCTTCGTGCTGGTCCAAGCCTGTATCGCGATCCTCTGCCTGGTCGGTTTTGAATCGGTGACGTCCATGGGCGAAGAAGCCAAAAATCCGAAAAAGGATCTTCCCTGGGCGATTTTGCTGTCGCTCACCATCCAAGGCGCCATCTGTTATCTGTTCGAGTACTTCGCGACGAATTACTTGCTCAATAACGGATACAACATGACCTCGGCGGGCGCCTCGAGCGCGCCGATCGGCGATCTGATGTTAATCACCGGCACCTGGCTCTTCGGCAGCCCCGGCGCCGGCAAGGCCTTTATGCTCGTGCAGGCGTTCACCGTGTTTCTCGCCCTCATCGGCACGACCCTGGCCTGCCTCAACACCGGCGCCCGCGTCACCTACGCGATGGGTCGCGACGAGGAAGTGGGCGCCCACTTCGGCCTGCTGCACGGCAAGAACCTGACGCCGCACAAGGCCATCTGGACGCTGTGCATACTGTCCATCATCATCGGTATCATCACCGTGACGACCTACCTGGGCGGCGCCACGCCGGGGGCGTTGGACAAGCATAACATTTGGTACAGCTTCGGTATCTTCAGCCCGAGCTTCTATCCGAGCGCCTACAATTCGCTGCTGATTGTCACGCTGGTCAGCAACTTCGGCACCTTCCTGCTCTACATGACGACCTGCGTCGTGGCCATCGTGGCCTTCCGCGAGCACCACATGTTCAACGGCATCAAGCATATGCTCATCCCGATCTTCGGCCTGCTCGCCAATCTGGCCTGCATGTTGTTCTATCTCATCGGGCCGCACTATGTGGCCGGCATGAGCCCGCACGAACCTTACTGCGCGCTGGCCGTGTCGGCCCTCTGGGGCATCGGCGGGTTCATTTACTTCGCGATGAAGAGCAAAGCCAAGGGCAAGCCCATGATCCTGACCCAAAAGCCCGCGACTTCCTGAGCTTAACCTAATTCCCTA
>JBEKQH010000446.1:0-2750 GCA_049519915.1 Opitutaceae bacterium | reverse complement strand
TCTCCTACGCGCTCGGTGATGGAACAGGAGCGCGAGTGCGCGAATTATCCGCGTTGCGCGCGGAGCATTTTCTTAACGGCACCACGCGGGCGGTTTGGTGCGCTTGTTCTAACCTTGTGGCGGAAGGTCGCGGCATCGAAGATTTGTCTGAGGTAGCAAAATGCGCCAGGATTGAAGTTGGTGAACTCGCCCCGCTTCTCGACGGCAATCGTGAAGGCCTATGGAATACAACGGCACTCCGGGTAATCAGTGAGGCATGGGCACGGCGAACCTGTGCCAGTATAGCTGACCGCCTTGCGAAAGACACCATGTCGGCGCACGAGGCGCGGGCAGAACTTGATCGCGTCGAGGAAACACTTTCCGCCCTTGGTGGAGGAGCCATGCAAGCCAGGATCGACGCCTCACGGCTCCGGCTGGACATTGAGCCGCCACCGCTCCGCGTCGTTTTCACGCTCAGCGGTGTTTCTATAGCAACTCCCGGAAATCTTGCCGTCATCAGCGCGCAGGCGAAGGCCGGCAAAACTGCCGTCATTGGCGCCGCTATCGGTTCAGCCATGAGCCAAGACCCCACCTGCGATTTTCTCGGTATCAACGGATTCAATGCCAAGGGATTTGCCGTGGTTCACGTGGACACTGAGCAGGCACCCGCTGACCATTGGGCTATTGCCAAAACGGCCTTGTGTCGGGCGCGAACAGATAATCCGCCGGCTTGGTTGGACTCGTATTCGACAGCCGGCTGGTCAGCCGCTGAGCGCCGTGCAGGACTACCTCACATGCTCCGCATGGCTAAGCTAGCGCACGGCGGCGTGCATGCCGTGTTCCTTGACGGTGTGGCTGACTTCGTCGCTGACCCTAATGCCGGCGATGAATGCTTTCCGTTTGTCGATTGGCTAGCCAGCTTGAGCGCCGGGCAGAGACCAACCTCGTGCTTGAAAAGGATGCCGAGACCGGGCGCACCGTTATTTTCTCAACCAAGCAACGCCGAGCGCCCATTTTGAAGGCAGATGGGCCGTGCTTCCGGTGGGACGATATGGCGGCAATGCACGTATCAGTTGAGACCGTGCGGGCCGAGCGCGACAGCGAGGAGCGCGAAGCACTGACCGAGATTGCCGGCGACGCCTACGCGGACGCGCCGGCCCGGCGGCTGCGTTACACCGCACTTGTTTCGGCAATCGAAAAGACCGCAAAATGCAGCGAACGCAGCGCGCAGGAAAAAGTGAAGAAAATGAAACAGCTTGGAATCATTCGCGAGGTTCCGCCAAGGCTTTGGGAACTGGCGGCTTAGATACGATTACCGCAAACCGCAAAAGACCGCAAAATGAACCGCAGTGTAGCCTTTGCCGCAATACCGCAAGCCCCTATATATAGGGGCAGCGGTGCTGCGGTAGATCGTATTCGCGCGTTCAGAACAACAAACGATCAACAGCATGAAATTTGAAAGAGGCCAACCGAATCCCGGTTTTAAACCGGGGCAGTCTGGAAACCCTGGCGGCCGGCCGCGAATGGCGGTTGACGTGCGCGAGATGGCGCGAGCCCATACAAAGACGGCGTTGGTGACATTGGTTGACTGCATGAAAAACGAGGACGGCGCTGTCCGGGTTGCCGCTGCTCGTGTGATTTTAGAGCGCGGCTGGGGCAGGCCGATTCAATCAATCGAGGCTGACGTGAAGATGAATGCCCAGCCCAGCGCAAGCGTGGGGACACTGACCAAGCAGGAAAAAATTGCCGCGATGCGGGCAGCCCGCGCCGCGCGTGACACTGCGTTACGACATGACTGAGGCTGCTGATCGACTGGATTAACGTCAGTGTCTGTAAAATATGCTGCCATCGGAAAGAATCATCACAGTCCCATTTGAAAATGCTGCCCACGTCACTGTCCGCTTCAAATATCCATACGGGTCTTTATACCTCACCGAGAGGTAAGCGGTAAATTGGTAAGTCACACTTTCGACTTCGGGATCGATGGGAACCAAATAGAAATCCAGGACTTCATACCGTCCTTTTCCCAATATATTATTCAAGTCCGAAAGACAGTTTGCTTCAATCGTCCGTTCAAGTGGAGACATCGTTTTCAGCACACGATCAGTGCCTTCAGAAGTTGCTTCTTGAGTCACTGAGTGGCTTTTAAGGCAGATGTATGCGGTCAACAACGTCAGAGGGATGCCTCCAATGATGATCCACGCAATCAGAAGCCGGTAAAAACGGGGCAAACTTTTAAAAGAAGTTTCAAGACCTTCGATCATGTCCGTATGTAACGCGCTAACTACGTAGCGTGTTTGTTTTCGACGCAACACCCTAATATCGTGGGGTGCGAGCACTTTCCACATTATGCGCTAACATTCGCCGAGCCCGGCTGGCACGCGGATGGAGCCAAGAAGTGACTGCCGAAAAAGCTGGTGTGGCTGCTCGTCATTTTCAGGACATCGAGGCCGGCCGGCGAGAAGGTGTTCGATTGGACACCATTGAGCGGATCGCGAAGGCACTGCATGTCCGGGTGTGGGAATTGTTGCAACCCGACCGATTCCCTGAACCGCAGCGCAAACGCGGCAAAGGGCACAAGATTGCGCGGTGAAAAAAAGGACTACTGCGCCCTTTTTCTGCTCGGTTCGGATACTACATGGCTATCGACTGCGCCTTCCTTCGTGGGTGCAGAACTTTCGTAAGTGCTAATTGAGGCGGGCGGGTGCGCCTGACCCGTGTGTTCATGGATGACGGCGAAACGTTGCTGTTTCAGCAAGGGGTAATGCGTC
>JBEKQH010000445.1:0-2920 GCA_049519915.1 Opitutaceae bacterium | reverse complement strand
GTCGACGACAAGCCCGGTTAAGATGACGGCGCCGGCGCCAAGCTGCGGGCCGCCCGAGACGACGACATTAGAGATGCCGGGGACGAAAATGACTAGCACTATCAGCGCGAGCGCCGCGAGGACGAGCGCCATTGCGTCGTCGATCGTCGGTTGCGCGCCGCCAAACCCTTGCGTGAATTGTGCGAACAGAGTCGAGCCGATGCCGACGATGACGGCGAGCACCAGCACCTTGACGCCGGAAGAGACGACATTGCCGAGCACGCGCTCGGCGAGAAAGGCGGTCTTGCCGAAGAGACCGAAGGGAATGAGCACGAAACCGGCGAGCGTCGTGAGCTTGAACTCAATCAGCGTGACGAAGAGCTGGATCGCCAAGATGAAGAAGCTGAGGAGAATGATGAACCAGGCGAAGAGCAGGACGACGATCTGCAGGAAGTTCTCGAAGAAAGAGACATAGCCCATGAGGCTCGAGATCACGTCGAGGATCGGGAAAAGCTCTGGAAGACGATTTTTGCGAGATTGTTCCAATTGCCGATGAGATAGGCGAAGACGCCAACGAACAGCGTTTTCTTGACGAGACGGGCGATGATGTCCTCGTCGGGCCCCCAGGCCCAGAACAGCGCCGCGAGGGTGATGTCGATCGCCGCCAAAGTGGACGCTAGAAATCCCACTTCTCCGCCGAGCAGGCCGAAGCCCGAATCGATGTAGGAGGTGAAGGTCTCGAGGAAACGATCGATGACGCCGGTCCCGCCCATGGCTTTACTCGCTCTTTGGGGTGGGCGCGCCGGACGGCGGCGCAGCCGGCTCTCGCGCCTTCGGGACGGAAGGGAAGAGGTCGAGCGGTTCGGCGTTTCGCTCGGGCGGCTTGCCCGGCGCCAGGAATTTGCGCCGTTGCTTCGCCCAAAGCTCTCGGCAGAGCGGATCTTCGGCTTGTTCGGTTGGCAGATTGCGGCAGCGCGCGAGTTCCTCTGCGAGCGGATCGGTCGCGGAGGTCGGGCAAAGCGGGCCGGTCCAGAGCGAGGGTGAACGCACTCTCACATCGGCCTCGCAACCCGCCTGCATGGCGACCACGGCGATGGCGCCAATCACGACGCCAAAGGCGACGAAGCCGACGTCCTGCGGTTGGATCATCTGTTCGGAGCGCATGGGAACCGCCCTCAATGGAACATCGAGACATTGCCGGGCTGATAGCCAGCGCCCGGCGCGATGAAGCGGCTCATCTGCTCGCGTCCCTGTTCCTGGGCCGCGGCTGTGCGGGCCATCTCCAGCGATTGGGCGCGGCCCTGCGAGGCGAGCAGCGCCGTCACGTCGGCTAGCTGCTTGCTTTGCAGCGCGAGGAGCTGATTGCCGGCCTGCGAGCTTTGCAACGCGCCGACAGCGGATTGGCTCGAAGAGACCAGCGCGCCGGCCTGCGAGCGCGACGTGTCGATCGCCTGCACGATGCCGGCTTGAACGCGCATCGCGTCCTGGAGCGCCGCCAGAGAATTCTGCCAGCGCTGCTGCGCGCCGGCGATCAGCGCACTGGAACTCGTTGAAGAGTTCACTGGGCCGTATTGGGTGGAAAAGGCCTTGTCGATCTGCTGAATGTCGTAGGCGATGCGCTGCGCCTGGCTCAGCAGTTGCTGCGTTTGGGTGAGCGACTGCTGGACGGCCTGCAGCGAGGAATAGGGAAGATTGGTGAGGTTCTTCGCCTGATTGAGCAGCGAGCGCGCCTGGTTCTGCAGTGAGGTGATCTGATTGTTGATCTGCTGCAGCGTATGCGCCGCGGTAAGGACGTTCTGCGCGTAATTGCTCGGAACGAACACCACGATTTGCGCCTGCAAATGCGACAGGCGCGCAAGCGACAGGCAAAGGGCGAGCGCGAGGCCGCTCGACGCTGCGAGATGACGAAGTTTGGTCATGCGGATTGCTCCTGAGTTTCGTCCTGAGGGAGAAGATCGGCGGCCCAGGCGAGGCCGCGCGAGACGAGCCAGGCGCGCGCAAAATGTTCGCGCCCATGCTCGGCGAAAAGTTCGGAGATGAGTTTCTGGTCGGTCTTGGAGGAGGCGGCGCAGAGCGCCAGCGCCAGGGGGCCGAGGCCAAGTTCGAACAGCCGATTGCCGCGCCGCGACTGGCAGTAGTAATCGCGCTTCGGCGTCGCCCGCGCGATGATCTCGATCTGGCGGTCGTTGAGGCCGAAGCGGCGGTAGATCGCGGTGATCTGCGGCTCCAGCGCGCGTTCGTTGGGCAGGAACAACCGCGTCAGGCAGCTTTCGACGATCGCCGGCGCGATGGGGCTGGTTTCGATATCGGCGAGCGACTGGGTGGCAAAGACGACCGAGGCGTTCTTCTTGCGCAAAGTCTTCAGCCATTCGCGCAATTGGCTTGCAAAACCCCTGTCGTCGAGGGCGAGCCAGCCTTCGTCGATGACGATCAGGCTCGGCGTCCCGATCAGCCGACCTTCGATGCGATGGAAGAGATAGGCGAGGACGGCGGGCGCAGCGGAAGAGCCGATCA
This sequence comes from Opitutaceae bacterium, assembly GCA_049519915.1. Classification (GTDB taxonomy): domain Bacteria; phylum Verrucomicrobiota; class Verrucomicrobiia; order Opitutales; family Opitutaceae; genus DASRHD01. Next base: position 427 of record JBEKQH010000445.1, on the reverse strand, counting down.
GCCCTTCGGTCTCAAAAGTCTGGATAGCGGCCTCGCCCAGATATTCGGCCTCGGCGTCGAGCAGCCGGCCATGCGGCCCGCCGAGACAAAAAGGCTGCAAGGCGCGCTTCAAGGCGTTGGATTGCAAAAGGACGGAGAGGCCGGTGAGCGTGCGCTCGTCGATCGGCGCCGAGGCGAGCGAGGTCAGCGCCGACCAGAGATATTCTTTGACTTCTGGGGTGACGGTTACATTTTCGCGGGCGAGAATGGCGGCGATCCATTCCGCCGCCCAAGCGCGTTCGGCGACCTCATTGATCCGCGCCAACGGCTGCAACGCGACGGGGGCGATCGCGTCCTCGGCGAGGGAGCCGCCAAGATCGTTCCAGTCGCCGCCCATGGCGAGCGTCGCAGCGCGGGCCGAGCCGCCAAAATCGAAGATGAAGATTTG
>JBEKQH010000444.1:0-2759 GCA_049519915.1 Opitutaceae bacterium | reverse complement strand
CCGTGGCAAAGAAGCGCAGACCCAAATTAAGGTGCAGGCTAGCGGCCCAAGCGGAGTTCGGATATTGGACGAGAAAACCGGTGAATGGGGTGAGATCGTCGGAGGCCGACTGTTTGTACTTGGTGATGGCCTGGGCGAGGGAGATATTTTCTTCGGCGTTGGTGGCTTTGCCTACGGGAACCAGTGGCTCGGGTAAGATATGCGCTCGGAAAATATCTGTGTCGGTCGGTGTCGCGGAAAAACTCCAGGTCAAGGTCCCGGTTTGCGGGGCGATGTGGCTGGGAATGGGTCGTTGGGCTAGTGGGTGGTTGGGAGCTTCAAGCGTCGCGGGCGGGGTGGTATCGGCCCGGAGCATGGTCACTGGACAGAGCACGTTGAGGTAGCTTAACAGAACGAGCCAGGTGACCAGGCGAAGATGGAAGGGGAGACGCATGATGATTTTAAGATCCGATTGCTCAGGGATTATCCTTCGTGAACTTTGTGTCTCCGTGGTTTATCTGGGCTTAATTTTGCGACACGGCGCCAGTGGGCGCGGTTAAGGTGATTGTGGGCGCGGGCTCGCCGGGGTCGGGCGGGGGTGGGGGCGGTGGCATCGAATTCGGATCCAAGGGATCCAGCCCTTCAAGAATGTCCTGCAGGTTGGTGTCGCCGTCGTTGTCCACATCCAGGGAGGCGGGGTTAAATCCCAGCTGACGATCCAGGCCGTCGGGCAGGCCGTCGTAATTGCCGTCGCGGTAGGTATCGAAGGCGATCGGGCGGCCGGGGGCGAACGCGTACTTGCTGTTCAAATAAAAGCCGACCGTTTCGCGCTGTTGAGGAGAGAGCACGTAATTATAGACGATAATCTCGGCGATATCGCCGAGGAAATTGCTTCCGCCCCCGCCCAAGGTGGGCGCTGTCCGGAAGCCGACTGCATTTCCCACGGCGTCATAATTGACCACGCCATCGAAACGCTGGGTCCATTCGGCCGAGCTGCTGCTGATATTATACAGATGAAATTGCTGGATGTTCACCGGTGGTATCCCCGTGTTCGTTAATGTGGTCGAGCCGAAGCCGTCGGCAATGGTTCCGTCGTCGTTTGGATACAGCGCCGAGCCGCTCGTGCCCCAAGTCCACAGGTTATTGGGGAAAGGATTATTATCCGAGCGCACCACCGCGAAGATTTCTCCCGCTTGCGCCTGCTGGCCCGGCGCACTGGGGTTTCCCATTACGTTAGGCAAGTTAAAGGACTGGGCGCCCTGGTTCCGATTGAAATGCACCGCAGGAAAGCCGTTGAGCTGGCTTGTCACCAAGGTTGGGCGGTTGCTGGCAATGTTTTGCGTCGCATCGTTGGCGTTGCCGGATTGATCGCCCCAGAAATCGATACCGTCGCCCGACGCAGTCACCTCCAAGCCCGCATCGGCTTTGAGCCACAGCCGCATGTTCAACGGCATATCGGCGGCTCCGCCGTTCAACAAGGTCGTGGCCGACACGGAAGGATAGCCGCTACCCGGGAAGGGGGCCGACAGCCCCGCATATCCTTGCGCCTGAATCTGATAATAATAGGTCGTGGCCGGATTCAAACCGGTGTCGATGTAGCTCAGGGCGTCCGCCACGCTGGCCACCGGAGCGAAGTTTACTCCGTCGGTCGAGCGCCCGACGAGGTATTCGACGTGACTGCCGTTCAGCGGAGCCAGCCATTGCAGGCTGATTTGGTCCGGCGAGAGCGGTGTCGCGGCCAGGCCGGTCGGCGTTGCAGGAATATTATAAAGACCGTATTTATTGCCCAAATACCTATAAACCGCGTCTCGTTGCGGCTGATTGAGCACCTGATTATAGACGATGACCTCGGCGATATCACCGAAGAAATAATCCCCCGGTGCGCTCAACATCGGCGCCGTGGCGAAGCCGACCGTATTGCTTAGACGGTCATAGTTGACTAGCCCATCGAACCGCTGCGTCCATTCGCTGGCGCTGCTGCTGATGTTATACACGTGGAACTGCTGGATATTCTGGGCTGGAACGCCCGTATTCGTCAACCTGGCCGAGCCGAAGTCATCGGAGATGGTTCCGTCGTCGTTTGGATACAGATTCGAGCCGGCCGTGCCCCACGTCCACAGGTCGTTATAAAAAGAAGTGTTACCCGAGCGTACCACCGCGAAGATTTCGCCCTGTTGCGCCTCTTGGCCCGTGCTCGGATTTTCCATTACATTGGGTAGTTGTATATATTGGGCGCCCTGGCTTTCATTAAAATGCACCACTGGGAGGCTGTTGGATTGAGCCAGATTCGTTGCTTCCATCTCTAAAGTCGGTCGAGCGACCGTCGCCTGCGTGCCGTCGTTGGTGTTGCCGGATTGGTCGCCCCAAAAATCGAGGCCGTTGCCTGGATTTATAGCGCTTATTGCGCTCAATCCGGCGTCGCCTTTGAGCCACAAAACCATGGCCGGCTGGCCGACGATTGAGCCTAACGGCATGCCCGTGCCGGTCAAAGGCGTGGTTACGGCCGCCGTCGTTTGACTGACCGCCGAGGCGCCGGCGTAGCTCAGGGCCTGCACCTGATAATAGTACCTTTGGCCGCCGGCCAGACCGGTGGCCGCCGTGTCGATGTAGGTCAGGGCGTCCGCCACGCTGGCCACCTGGGTGAAGGTGACGCCGTCGGTCGAGCGCTTGATCAGGTACTCGACGTGACTGCCGTTCAGCGGCTCCGCCCATTGCACGCTGACTTGGTCCGGTGCGAGCGGTATTGCGAACGGGTTCGCCGGCGTTTGCGGCACTGTGTA
>JBEKQH010000443.1:0-2753 GCA_049519915.1 Opitutaceae bacterium | reverse complement strand
AACGCTGAACGCTGAACGCTGAACGCTGAACGCTGAACGCTGAACGCTGAACGCTGAAGAGCGGAGGCGGCTATCACTTCGGCGTTCGAAGTTCAACGTTCGACGTTCGACGTTTCGCGGGAACGTAACGCGTTCCCGCGAAAACTGCTTGTCAGCGAGCGGCGTTTCCCGCACAGCTCGTGGCTTCGTTTGCGAGCGGACCCCGCAAAAGCTCGGATGAGTGGTCCCGGCCGGCCTCCGCTCCGAAAACATTAAGTCCCATGATCGAATTCACCAAAAAAATCCTCTTCGTCGGCTACGGCGCCGTGGCCGAATGCACGCTCCCCATTCTTTTCAAGCACATCAAGGTGCCTGCGAAAAATGTCACGGTCATGGACTTTGAGGATCGCGCGGCCAAACTGGCGCCCTGGACGTCCCAGGGTGTGCGCTTCGTGCAGGGGCGCGTCGAGCAAGGCAATCTCGCCGCCATTCTGGGCCAATACCTTTCCGCCGGCGACGTCCTGATCGATCTCGCCTGGAACATCGACGCGCTCGTCATCCTGCAATGGTGCCACGACCACGGCGTGCTCTACATCAACACCTCGACCGAGGTGTGGGATCCCTACGGCGGCCTGCCGAACAACAAGCCGACGACCAAGACGCTTTACTGGCGCCACATGAACTTGCGCCGGATGCTCGCCAAGTGGAAGACCAAGGGTGCATCGGCCGTGATCGAACACGGCGCCAATCCGGGGCTCCTTTCGCATTTCACCAAACAGGGCCTGGTCGACATCGGACAAAGCCTGCTTGCCGACAAGAAGCTCAAGGGCGCCAAGGCCGACGAGGTCCGGCAGCTCATCAAGGACCGGACGTTCAACGTGCTGGCCCAGAAGATCGGCGTGAAGGTCATTCATTGCAGCGAACGCGACACGCAGATTTCCAACCAGCCGAAGGAAGTGGACGAGTTCGTCAACACTTGGTCGATCGAAGGATTTCGCGAAGAGGGCACCACCACCGCCGAAATGGGGTGGGGCACGCACGAAAAGCAGCTGCCGGCGTTTGCTTACCGGCAGACGGAAGGCCCGAAGAACCAGATTTGCCTCGCGCGCATGGGCATCAACACCTGGGTCCGCTCCTGGGTGCCCGACTATACGATCCGCGGCATGGTCGTTCGCCACGGCGAATCCTTCACCATCTCGGACAAGCTTACGGTCTGGAAGAACGGCAAGGCGGTCTATCGTCCGACGATGCACTACGCCTATTGCCCGTGCGACAACGCCATCATTTCCCTGCACGAGTTGCGCGGACGGAACTACGAGCTGCAGCCGAAGCTGCGGATCATGAACGACGAAATCACCAGCGGGGCCGACATCCTGGGCGCGTTGCTCATGGGTCACGCCTACAATTCGTGGTGGATCGGCAGCGATCTCAGCATTGAGGAATCGCGCCGTCTCGTTCCGCACCAGAACGCGACCACGATGCAAGTCGCGATCTCCGTTATCGCCGCGACCATGTGGATGATCGAAAATCCCGAACAGGGCGTCCGGGTGCCCGACGAGCTCCCGCACGACTATATCCTGGACATCTCGAAACCCTATCTTGGCCGGTGGATTTCGAAGTCCTCCAACTGGACGCCGCTGCGCGACCAACCCAATGCCTTCAAAGGCTACAACAAGCCCGATCTTGACCTGAAGGATCCCTGGCAGTTCAAGAATTTCCTGATCAAGGATGGCGGTTGTTGACCGCCGCAGTTGAATGGAATATCAGGCCGTTCTCGCGATTCGAGTCTCTCTCCCATGTCATTCTGAACGAAGTGAAGAATCCACTTGGACAACGCCAACACTCGCAGTGTAATCCCACTGAATGTCAAACAGTCGGCCTTTGGCCTCGGTGCTTCGTTGCGCTCAGAATGACAAACCATGAGTTATTCACCAACAGTTCTAGTTAAACGGATTTGGCGACCATGATTTCTCCGTCTAACCTAAAAAAACTGGCCAAGGAGCATGGCACGCCGCTTTTCGTGATCGATCACGACGAACTGCGCAAAAACTACCGGCAGTTCCGGCGCTACCTGCCGAGAGTGCAGGTCTATTTTGCGGTCAAGGCCAATCCCGATCCCGCCATCGTGCAGACGCTGTTCGAGGAAGGCGCGAGCTTCGACGTCGCCTCGATGCCGGAGTTCATGATTGTGCACCAGAATGTCGAAGGTTTGCCCGCCAAGGAGCGCCAGCAGTGGATCTGGGACAAGATCATCTATGCGAATCCGACCAAGCCGACCGAGACGCTAGAGGAGCTGAACCAATACAAGCCGCTCGTCACCTTCGACAACTTCGAGGAGATCCAGAAGATCAAGAAACACGCACCCGGCGCCGGCCTGGTGCTGCGCCTCAAGGTGCCCAACACCGGCGCGATGGTCGAACTCTCCTCCAAGTTCGGCGCTTCGCCCGGCGAAGCGGTCGATCTCATTCTCGCGGCGGACAAAACCGGCCTCGTCGTCGAAGGCATCAGCTTTCACGTCGGCAGCCAGACCACCAATTTCGAGAACTACGTGCAGGCGATCAACCTCTCGGCCGCGGTCTTTACCGAGGCGCGCGACCGCGGCTACACCAAGATGAACTTGCTCGACATCGGCGGCGGCTTCCCCGCGCCGTACGACTCGTCGGTGAAGCCCCTGCGCGAACTGGCCAAGGTCATCAATACGGAGCTCGATCGCCTCTTTCCGAAGGACGTCCAGATTCTCGCCGAGCCGGGCCGTTTTCTGGTCGCTTCGGCCG
>JBEKQH010000442.1:0-2902 GCA_049519915.1 Opitutaceae bacterium | reverse complement strand
GAGTTCCCCCGAAGGTGCCGGTAACGGTGCTGCCTTGGGGCCGGCCTGTGAAGGTGCCCACGATGGCCCCCGATCCGGTGTTATTCACCAGAGTCAGCACCTGCCCGGGAGTCGGCGCAAAATCAAGGGTGATGGGACCCAGGGTGACTCCGTTGGCCGTGTAGCCGTCCGAGGTCACGGGGGCGACCGTCGCGGAAACAAAGGTCGCGGCCAAGTTAGGTGTGTAAGGAGTCGAGAGAGCCACCCCGCGGTAAGCATCCAGACCGTTCGCATTTTCCAAGACCGTAAACGATTCGCCCGCAGGCAGAGTCATGGTCGACAAGGTGTCGGTGATGGTGACGACTTCGTTGGGATCCGCGCCTTGGTCGGTCTCGCCGCTGATGGTCGACGTCACCGCATAGAGGGTCACCGTGCCGTCGCCGTTGATCTGGCCGGCGAGGTTGCGCAGGCCGTTGTTGGCGGGCTGCCAGGGAACGCCGGTGACAGAATTTGTGCCGGTCGGATAGTTCGGAATCGTGTAGGTGTAGGGCACACCGAGGTTCAACCCGTTGGTAAGCGTATAGGCGAGCGACCACGTGCCGCTGCCATCAGGCTGGCTGTTGATCCATTTTTGCAGGCCCGCGCTCGGATTGTTGGCGGGAAGCGCCTGGGTGTACATTCCGCCGGAATAGTCCGACGGTCCAGGGACACCCGCCTGGCCTTCGTCCGCCACATAAAGCGTCGAGGCATTGGCAAACCACATTCCAAAGGGGAAAATACTGCCGCTGCTCGTCGGAAAGCCGGACGGAATGGTGAAGACCTGCGTATTGGCATCCGCCGCGGTGGGAACGCTGCCGGAGCCGACTTGATAAACCGTATCCACCCCGTTGCCGCCGCTGCCCTTCGCGGTATAAAGGGTGTCGTTGTAGGGATTGAAGGCCAAACCGCGCAGGTTCATGTCCTTGCCGGTCTTGTCCGACGGTTGCCCGGCATAGCCGAGCTGATAGCCTGTGGTGCTGTTGGCCGTGCCAAACGGTTCGCCGACGGCCGTCGTCAGTCCGCCCGCGCCGGGGAGAACCATTTGAATGCCGGTGGACTGAGCCAGCATCGTCATGAGCGTGCCGGTGACCCCTGAGCCGGAATTACCGGCGCTGCCGGCGGTGAAGTAGTAGGCGTTGCCGTCGGGAGCGTTCGCCAAAAGAGCCGCGCGGCAATTGTCTCCGCTGTAGGAATCGTTCGGCGTCACTTTGACATTGCCGAGATAATCCACCTGAACGATCGCGCGCTGGAAATCGCCGTTGTCCGCGATCGGGCAGGTAGGATCTTCGTGGTAGAGGTTGTTGGCATTGGACGCATCCAGCGTCCCGGCCGGCGCCAGATAGGCGGAAAACGTCACCGCCGTTCCGTCGGGCGTCAGATTCAAGGCGATCTCGGACTTCGACGAAAAGCTCGTCGTAACGTTGAGTCCCAATTGGGCGGCGACCTGCGAAGTGAGATTGGTGCTGTTGACCACGGCGCCGGTGGTCTTGTTGACCACATCAAAATATATGGGCGCCGTCACCCCGAAGCTCGCATCGGGGGCTTCGTTGCCCCAAACCTGCGGATAGGTGCCGGGGGCCGTGGCCGTGGATCCGTTCGGCAGCACGGTGACACCGGCCGTGACATTTGCGCCCGTGTAATGGGCGCGGCTGACCAGCAGATAGCCCGCTGACGAAATGGGCGTGGGCGCGCCGACCGATACGATGTTCGTGGCCGAATCGTTGGCCGGGAACGCATCGCCGCCGCCGGTGACCGTCACATTGTTCGTGAGCGATCCCGTGGCGCCGGACGCCACGGCAAAAGTGATCGGCAGCGCAGGATAATAATTCAGCCCGGCGGCGATCGCCGGATACTGGGCGCCGGGGTTAAGAACATCGGAGCGAGTGGCGGTCACGGTCTGGCCCGTCACCGAGACCGACCAACCGTTGATCACGGCGCCATTCATGGCCGCAGCGGGCGTGAAGCCGGGGGGAAGCGTGTCCGTGAGAGTGACGGTGCCGCTGGTGGCGCTCGTTCCGTTATTGGTCACATAAAGCGTGAAGGTATCCGCGGCGTCGCTCGGCAGGAAGGGACCGTTCGGCGTGCTCGCCACCACCAGATCGGGTCCGGCCGGAAGCGTCACATTGGTTGTCACGGGCGCGCTGGACGACTGGCTGCCCGTCACGTTGCTCGCCGTAATCACCGCGGCGCCGACCGGCACATTGACCGAGAAAATACGGTAGTTGGAAGTCGTGGCTTCGGCCGTGACCGTGAGCGTCTCCGACGAATTGGCCGGGAGCGTGCCGCCGGAGAAGGTGACCACACCGCTGTTGTCGACCCCGGTGAAACCGGCGCTGCCCGTGTCGATCGCCGAGATAAACGTCAGTCCGGCGGGAAGCGTGAACTGCACGTTCACTGCGGTCGCGGTCGAGCCGCCGATATTTTGCGCAATGATCGTGTAGGTAATGGGACTGCCGGCCGAGTTGGCGACCGCGGTCGATGATCCGCTGACGCTGACGGAAATATCGGGACCCGAGATAATCTGGGTGCTAACCGAGGCATCGGAGTCATTGTTTGCCGCGTTGGATTCCGCAATGGGTGTCGCCGTGGTCGCCAGCGTATTGATCACAGCCGCGCCATGTCCGGCGGTGGGCGTCGATCCCGCATCGACGACGTAGGTGGTTGCGCCAGAGCCGGTGACCGCAACGGTGAGGGTTTCGGAGGCTCCCGCCGCGAGGACGCCTCCGGTGAAAGAGACCACGCCGGTGTTATAAACGCTGGTAAAGCCTGCGCTGCCGTTGTCGGTGGCCGAGACAAAGGCGAGGCCGCTAGGAAGCGTAAACTGGGCGGTGACACCGCTGGCCGAGGCGGCGCCGGAGTTGGCCAGGGTGATCGTGTAGTTGAA
>JBEKQH010000441.1:0-3274 GCA_049519915.1 Opitutaceae bacterium | reverse complement strand
GTGGTGGACATGGCGTTTTCTCTCCTCGGCTAAAGTCCTAATATAGCAAATCTCCGCAGCTGAATGTTACGGAGTCTTGTGACCTTGAACCGGAGTAATTTTGATACCTACGATTTTGATGCTGCAACAATTCCGCTGGTCGCAAAAGATGTCGCTCGGTGCTGGGAAACACCGTAAAGTTGCCTTTCGGTGCGAAGGAAGACGGAATAATTCCAGTGGACACTTACAAAAATGTGCTTATAATGCCACATCCCGGTAGCCGCAAAGCCGGGGGCAGGCACAAGCCGCTCCAGCTTGGGCAACGGAAGACACCAAGGTGACTGCGTATGGAAGTAATGTCTGTGCTAATGACGGTGTGGGGGGTGCTGACGACTGCGCTGGTGGTCTTGCTGATTTATCGCAGCGCGCTCTCTATGCACGAAGATGATCAACTCTTTCTGGATAGTGCGGAATCGCACCTGGAGAAAGAACAGCAGCAGCTGATAGTACGGATAAACCAGTTGCGCCCGTTCGTCAATATTCTGGGCGCATCCAGCGGGGTGCTCGTACTGCTGATGGTGGGCCTGTGGATGTGGCGCGGCTGGAACGGTATGTAGCTCTCCGAAAGATTTCTACTCCTTGGAGAACGGCTCGAAGATGAGTGGGTTGGGCCGGCGTACATTGCCGACCCGGACGACTTTTTTGCCTTCGAGAAAACCGATCAGCGCCTCCTGCAGGATATCGCCCCTCCATCCCTCCAGAACCTCGGGGCGAGGCACGCCGTCCCGGTCGAGAAACCAACGCACGATCTCCTGAAGGTCACTGGTTGTGGCCAGCAATGCGGTATCTACGTCGGTTTCGGCGGCAAGGTTGGCAACCGCGACGGAGAGAAGCTTGGTCAGCACCGCGACCTGCGGCGGATCGTCGCGGCGTTCGTTGCCGGGCAGATCGGACTCCGGGATCGAGCGGGCCACGGTGACGGCGTCAACCACTTCCTGCTCGGCTTTGCGCAACATCCGGCTATCCAGACCACGAATCGAGAACAGGTCGTCGGCGGTTGCGGGTGAACGGCGGGCGATCTCGATCAGCATACTGTCACCAAGGACACGCGAAGCCGGAACGTTGAGGCTGCGGGCCTGCCGGTCGCGCCAGCGCCAGACCTCCCTGAGCACCGCAAGCTGACGGCGGCTGAGCCTAGCGCTTCCGGAAATTCTCCAACGCTCGTCCTCGCGCATCACGGTATGGACCAGGCGATCGCATTCGCCGAGAACCCAGTTGGTGCGATCCAACTTTGCAGCGCGATCCAGAATCTTTTCGCGCATCGGCAGAAGATAGCGCACATCGTCGGCTGCATATTCGAGTTGCACGGGACGCAGAGTACGCTTTCGCCAGTCAGTGAAGCTTTCCCCACCGCTCACGCGGGCGTTGAGAATGCGCAGGCAGAGATTGGTGTGCGAAAGCGGATATCCGTAGCCAAGCAGACCGGCGGCGACCTGTAGATCGAGCACGGAGGCCGGTGCCGTGCCCGCGCCTTTGGCACAAAACTTAATCTCCTGGCGGGCGGCGACGGTGACCAGTTCGCGGCCAGTCGCGGCCAGTAACTCCCACATAGGACGCAAGTCAGGCAACACGAGGGGATCGACGATGAAGATGTCTTCCAGCGTGGAGAGCTGCACAAGGCAGAGTTCCGGCTCGTAGCGGCCTTCGGAGATGAACTCCGTGTCGAGCCCAATGATGGTATGAGAGGAGAGTTTGCGCAGCAGAGTCTCAAACTTCTGCGCTGAATCGACGTAGAGTGTGTGATCGAGTGACATCAGAGAAGATCATACTAAAAGAAGGAGCTTCGGCTGACTAGCGTTGAAGTTGTAAAAACATGTAAAGACCTGATCGGAGCGATGCCAACGAGGCTGCCCGGCAGCAGGCGGCCTCGTTTGGCTAAATGGCGAGCGCCTCGCAGCCGGGTACGCGGCAACGGATGCCGCTCCGGCCGCGGGCGCTAGACCATGACGCTGGCCACGCTCTGCACCGAAGGCGCGCTGCGCAGTTCGGCGAGCACCTCGGGGGAGACGCATTCATCGACCTGCACGATGGCGAGTGCCTGGCTGCCCTCGCGGCCGAGCGAGAAACGGGCGATGTTAATGCTGTGCTTGCCGAGCAGGGTTCCGATGGAGCCGACGACGCCGGGCGCATCCAGATTGGAGAAGACAATGAAACTACCGTCGAGATGCGATTCAATCTCGATTCCGTTGAGGCGTGTAAGGCGTGGAGAAGAGCCGTGAACGAGGGTTCCACTGCAATCCACCGAGCCGGTGGGACCGGAGAGATTGAGGTGGATCTTGCTGACGCGCGCGTTGGGATTGGTACGAATCTCGCGGACCACTACCCCACGCTCGTCGGCCGCGGCTTGCGCGTTAATGATATTGGTGGGCTCACTGTTATCCGAGCGAAGAATTGCCGCAACGGCGGCGCTGCGGATCAGCTGCGTTTTCCAGTTACCCATCTCGCCCTCGAAGCGCACCTCGATCTCAGCCAGGTTGGAGGTGAATAACTGGGCGGCAAAGCGTCCCAGTTTGGCAGACAACTCCATGTACGGCTTGATCTGCTGGTACTCGACATCGGAGAGCGAGGGCAGGTTGACGGCATTCTGCGCGATGCCTTCCAGAAGATAGTCGCGAACCTGTTTGGCAATCTGAATACCGACCGCCTCCTGTCCCTCGCGGGTGGAAGCGCCCAAGTGGGGCGTTGCGAGCAAGTTCGGCGCCGAGAGCAAGCCGGGGTTGCAGGGCGGCTCCTCGCGGAAGACATCGAGCGCAGCGGAGGCGATACGTCCAGAGTGCAGGGCAGCTTCCACGGCGCGTTCGTCGACCAGTTCGCCGCGAGCGCAGTTCACCAGACGAACGCCGGGCTTCATTTTCTCGATGGACTCGGCGTTGATCATGTTGGCCGTCTGGTGGGTCAGCGCCAGATGCAGCGAGATGTAGTCGGCCTGGGCGTACAACGCATCCAGGGAGATCAGCTCGATACCAAGTTCCTTGGCGCGGGACGGAGACAGGTAGGGATCGCTGCCGACCACCTTCATACCAAAGGCGCGAGCGCGTAACGCGGTCTCGGTGCCAATTCTTCCGAGGCCGACGATGCCTAGTGTTTTGCCGGAGAGTTCGGTGCCCTGCAGGTTCTTTTTGGCCCACTTGCCGGCGCGGGTGGTCTGGTCGGCACGGGAGATGTGGCGGGCCATGGCGAGCATGAGGCCAAGTGTGAGTTCGGCTACCGAAACAGCGCTGGCACCGGGGGCGTT
>JBEKQH010000440.1:0-2678 GCA_049519915.1 Opitutaceae bacterium | reverse complement strand
CGCACACCTCGTTGAGCAACTGGCCTAAAGTGACTTTGCCGACCTCGAATTCATAATAGCCCGGCCGCCGCACATGTCCGCTCACGCAAAGAATACGCGTGCCGGTGTTGTTAGGCGTGCCGATCTTCGCGTAAGCATCGCCCCCCATGTCCGCGATGTGCTTCACATGGCAGAGCGTTTCGACGTTGTTGACGATGGTCGGACACTGGTAAAGGCCGAGCACCGCGGGGAAAAACGGCGGCTTGATGCGGGGATACGGGCGTTTGCCCTCCAGGGACTCGATCAGGCCGGTCTCTTCGCCGCAGATGTAGGCGCCGGCGCCACGGTGCACGTAGATTTCGCAACCGTAGTTCGTGCCGAGGATATTCGGACCGCAAAAGTTCGCCGCCCGCGCCTCGGCAATGGCCTGTTCGAGGATGCGCGCGCCTTGGGGAAACTCGCCGCGAATGTAAATGTAGGCCTGTTTCACGTTGTTCGCGAAGCACGTGATCATGATGCCCTCGATCAGCTGATGCGGATCCTGGTGCATGATGTAGCGGTCCTTGAACGTGCCCGGTTCGGATTCGTCGGCGTTGACGATCAGGTAAATGGGTTTGCCGCTCTTGCGATCGACCAGGGTCCATTTCACGCCGCAGGGAAAACCCGCGCCGCCGCGTCCGCGCAGGCCTGATTTCTTCACCTCGTCGATCAGCTCCTCGGGCTTTCGCCGGACGGATTTTTTCAGCACGTCGTAGCCGCCCTGGCGCAGATAGCACGCGAGGTCGGGGGTGTAACCAGACTCGTCGATATGCTTGAAGATGATGCGGCGTTGTTCGAGCACAGGCATGGAAGAAATTATTTTTAAACCGCTAATGGACGCGAATAAATCGGCTGGTTCGGCGAAGTATATGAAAATTAGCGTGAATTAGCGGTTTCAAAACTCATCGGCGCACGGCGGCTTTTTCTTTCATCCGTTCGACCGCATTGCGCGCGCACCTTGGCATCGGCGGCGAGCGCAGTGGCGAGTTCGGCGGGGGTGTTCATTTTGGTCGGTGGCACGATATGCTTTTGATTTTGATCAGAAGATCGCGAAGCGTGGAAAAGTTTTCCCGAATCAAGGGTCACTTTGAGCGTCATTGGGAAGTTGTGGTTTGGAAAAATCGATGGCACTTGGCGGTTCTTTGCGTTCTTCGTGTTAAAATAAAGTCATCGGCGGGTCTTCGCTTCGCTCTTGATCTTGTCGGAAAGTTCGCGGGCCTTGGCGGCGTCCACCTTCTCGTAAAGTTCCTCGTCGATCATCACGACCGGCGCGGTGCCGCAGCTCGCCAGGCATTCGACAAACTCAATCGTCGCTTCGCCGTCCGCCGACGTTTCGCCGGCCTGGCAGCCGAATTGCTGCGAGAACTCCGCGCAGGTTTTGTAGCCGCCCATCAGCGCACAGGACAGCGTGCGGCAGACCTTGATGTGGCGGCGGCCGATGGGTTGGCGCCGGAACATCGGGTAAAAGGTCACCAGCTCGTAAACATTGACCGGCTGCAGCCCGAGCTTCGCCGCGATCCACTCGATGGCCTCGTCGGAGATGAAACCGAGATCCTCCTGCACGAGATGCAACAGCGGCAGCGATGCGCTCCGTTTGATCGGGTAGTGCGGGATCACCTCGACGATGCGTTGAAGCGTTTCGGGCTTTAGATTCATTTTTTCACCACGGAGACACAGAGAGCACAGAGGCAGCAGCAAAAGAATGGTCTCATTTCTCTGTGTTCTCCGTGTCTCTGTGGTTAATTCGAAGGTTATCTAAAATTTAGCGGTCGCACTCGCCCATGACGAAATCGAGCGAGCCGAGGATCGAGACAACGTCGGAGATCATCGCGCCGACGCACACTTTCGGCAGGATCGAGAGATTGCAGAACGACGGCGAGCGGATCTTCAGGCGCCACGGCACGCCGCCGCCCTTGCTCACGACGAAAAAGCCCAGCGCGCCTTTGGGGTTTTCCGCCTCGAAATAAACTTCGCCGGCCGGCATCTGCGGACCCTCGGTGACCAGCATAAAGTTTTGGATCAATTCTTCCATGCTGGTCAGGATCTTATCTTTCGGCGGGGCAAAAATCTTGCGCGCCTCTTTCGCATACCAATCGCCGGACGGAAACCGGGCGACGGCCTGTTTGAGAATGCGCACGCTTTGCCTCATTTCCTCGCCGCGGCAGAGGTAGCGGTCGTAGCAGTCGCCCCGCGTGCCCACGGGGACGTCGAATTCATACTGTTCGTAGCCGCTGTAGGGCCGGTCCTTACGCAAGTCCAGCGGCACGCCCGAACCGCGCAAGTTCGGCCCGGTCAAGCCGTAGGCAATGGCATCTTCCTTCGCGATCACGCCGATGCCTTCGGTGCGGTCGAGGAAAATCTTGTTTCGCGTCAGCAGTCGCAAGGTCTCTTCGAGGATCGGCAGGAACTGGTCGCAAAATGCATCCACCCGGGCCGTCCAGCCTTCGGGCACGTCTCGCGCCACGCCGCCGATGCGGGTGTAGCTCGTGGTGAAGCGGGCACCGGTGAGCTCTTCAAACAGTTTGTAAAGCTTTTCGCGCTCGGTGAACGAGTAGAGAAAAACCGACCAGGCGCCGACATCGATGCCGTAGGCACCGAGACCCATCAAATGCGCCGAGATCCGCGCCATCTCGCAGACGATGACGCGGATCGCCTGGCAA
>JBEKQH010000439.1:0-2666 GCA_049519915.1 Opitutaceae bacterium | reverse complement strand
CAGCGTCAGCCTGGCTGCCGGCCAGCAAGTCCTGACTTTGAACCAGGACAACGGCGGCTGGAACATCAACGAGCTAAACTTTACCACTTCCGCGAGTGGAGGCGGCACCATCGTTTCCAATTATCCGACGATGTACCTTCGCGGCACGATGAATAATTGGGGCACCACCGCAATGACGCTGGTGGCGAACAACACCTGGCAGGTGACGGTTTCGCTTTCGGCGGGTACAACCTACCAGTACAAGTACGATGCCTCGGGGGTCTGGACGGCAACGCAGAACTGGGGTGTCGGCAACACACCCGGCGTGGGCGGGGTGAACGCGGCCAATATCTTTTATATGACCGGCGCAGCGGGTAACTACGTATTCCAGTTCAATGACAGCACGCTGCAATACTCGATCACGCCGCCGGCGACCCAATCACCGGGTGAAGCGCCTTACGGCGGAAGTCCTGCCGCCATCCCCGGCACGGTCCAGGCCGAGAACTATGACACGGGTGGCCAGGGGGCGGCCTACAATGTCACTTCGATCAACGGCCAGGCCAACAGCTACCGTTCCGACGGCGTCGATCTGGAGACGACCTCGGATGCTGGCGGCGGCTACGACCTCGGCTGGACTGCCGGCGGCCAGTGGTTCAATTACACGGTCAATGTGGCCACGGCCGGGACCTACACCGTCAGTTTCCGTGTGGCCGCACCGAGCACGGTGACCGATGCCTTTCATCTGTCGAATGCTTCCGGCACGAACCTGAGCGGTTCGGTCAACCTGCCCGCTACGGGTGGCTGGCAGACCTGGACCACGGTGACGGCCAGCGTCAACCTAGCTGCCGGCCAACAAATCCTGACGCTAAACGAGGATAACGGTGGCTGGAACATCAACGACCTGACCTTCGGAGTCTCGACTCCGCCCAACCAAAGCGCGCCGCCCACGCCAACGGGCGTGACCGCGACCGCCGGAGCGAACCAAGTGGCGCTGAGCTGGAGTGCCAGCTCCGGCGCCACGAGTTACAATGTATACCGTAGCACCGGTTCCAACGGCGAAGGGACGACCGCCTACATCGCCGGTCTCACCGGTACGAGCTACACCGATACGGGTGTGACGGCCGGCACGACGTACTATTACAAGGTCGCCGCGGTGAGCAGCGCCGGCAGCTCGAGTCAGTCGGCGGAAGTCTCCGCCGCCCCCACCGGCGGCACATCCGTTCCGCCCAATACCGCGCTGCTGCAGATCAACGCGGGCGGCGGGGCCGTCACGCCTTTTGTGGCCGACATGGATTATAGCGCCGGCACCGAATTCAGCAACCCGGCGACGATCACGACCAGCGGCGTGCCCAACGCGGCGCCCGCGGCGGTCTACCAGGACGTGCGTTGGAACGCGTCGTTCAATTACACCCTTCCGGCCCTGACTCCGGGTGCCAGCTACGTCGTGCGTTTGCATTTCGTGGAATTGTCCTTCACGGCCGCCGGCCAGCGCCTCTTCAACGTTGCGATCAACGGCACGACGGTCCTCTCGAACTTCGACATCTACGCCCAAGTGGGCCAGGATCACGCGCTGGTGGAGCAATTCATCGCCACCGCCAACCGTTCCGGCCAGATTGTCGTCGCCTTCACGCAAGGCTCCAAGGACAACCCCAGCATCGCGGGCATCGAGGTCTGGACGCCGGCGGCCATCGCCGCCGCTCCCACGGGCCTGTCCGCCACCGGCGGCAACGGCCAGGTGAACCTGGTCTGGAACGCCAGCGCGGGAGCGACCAGCTACAACGTCTATCGCGGCACGAGTTCCGGCGGCGAAAGCGCCACCCCCATCGCGATTGGCGTGACGGGCGCCAGCTACACGGACAGCACCGTCACCAACGGCACCTCCTACTACTACAAGGTGGCCGCGGTGAATACCGGTGGCACGTCCGGCCTTTCCAATGAAGCCTCGGCCTTGCCCAAGGTCGTCCCGCCCAACGCTCCGGCGAGCCCCTCGGCCATGGCCGGCTTCGGCAATGTCACGCTCTCCTGGAGCGCAAGCCAGGGCGCAACCAGCTATACGATCTACCGCGGCACTTCGGCGGGCGGCGAAGGTTTCACGCCCTACGCAATGGACATCACCGGCACTTCGTTCACCGACAACAATGTGACCGTGGGCACGACGTATTACTACACGATTGTAGCCGTGGATTCCGCCGGCAATTCGACGGCCTCGACCGAGGTCAGTGCCGCACCGCTCTCGGTCACCGGCCAGGGCGGGTCGTTCCCGTGGACGCGGTACCGGGCGGCGGATTCGACGGTCGCCACCTACGGCGGCGGAGCCACGCTCGAAACCAGCCCGAACTTCGATAAAATGAACCTGGCCACGCAGGCCTCCAACCAAGCCTACGTGCAATTGTCGGCCGCCGGCGCCTACGTGCAATGGACCGTCTCACAGAGCAACCAGGCGGGCGTGACGATGCGCTTTACGCTCCCCGATGCGGCAAACGGGTACGGCCAGAACGGTTCGGTGGACTGCTATGTCAACGGCGCCAAAGTCCAGACCATCAGCCTGACGTCATACTACGCCTGGCAATACTTTGGCGGCGGCGGCGATCCGAGCGACACCCCCGTGTCCGGCGACGTCCCCGCTTTCGCCTTCGACGAAGTCCACTGGCTGCTCGCCACCCCGCTGAAGTCCGGCGATGTCATTC
>JBEKQH010000438.1:0-2664 GCA_049519915.1 Opitutaceae bacterium | reverse complement strand
GGGGTCGCAGGAATTTTGCTTTTCTGGCAACGCCTGTCCGAACTGCGGTCGTGGCTGACGATTCTGCTGCTGGCGGGCCTGTTTTGGGGAGCATGGAAGCTGATGGGATTCGACCACTCGCCCATGGCGTCCGGAGTGAGTTTCAAGGGTAACTTTTATTCGCAGTGGTGGATGCTCCTGGTCTGGTTTACGGCGGGGTTGGGCCTCCGGGCGACCGGTTTTCGCTGGATCGCCTGGCCATTGAGAGATCCGATGTCGGTCTTGGTTCTGGTGACCGTGGCGGGGCTCCTGTCGTTCTCCCTCTTCTGCAAGCTCTATTGGGGCAACGAACACTATGGGATTTATTTCCTGCAGTGCGTGTTCAGCCTTTTTGCTTTTTCGCGACTGAAGCCGGGATGGTGGCGCGGGGCGGCCCGATCTGAACTCATCCTCGAATGGCTGAAGGTGTTAAAGGGAGGAATGATCTTCTTTACCGTCGGGGGGTTGGCGATCGGCGCGGTCTGTTTTATCGTTCACGGCCACTCGGGAATATCCTCGTTTGCCCTGAAGCTAGGCCTGTCCTTTCTTTTGCTCGCGGCGGCGATCGGCGGATCGGCGCTCATGCGACGGAGCACCCGGTTCGCCGCCGGGGGGTCCGCTTTTCTTCTGGGTCTTCTCCTGGTTGGATTTCTCGCTTGGATTTCGCCCTGGATGAATTTCGGCCTGGGCCGAATGGAGCTGGATACCCAATTGACGCCGGGAGAAGTCCGCGGCTTGGACCGCCTGAAGGCGATTTCAAAATCCGGCGAGCTTTTTGCGACAAACAAACACGCGGTCGCCCATCCGATGATCAAGCCCGAACGATCCTACGGGTATGGAGCCCTGTCGGAACGCCCGGTGTTGCTGGCCGGCTTGTGGTTGGGCGGGGAGACCTTTCTGCCGACCTATCGCACCCTTCAGGCGGATAACGACTCGCTTTTTTCCACCACCAATCCGGCCGTTCTGCGCCGTATCGCGGAAAAATACGGGGTCGCATTTATCGTCGCCCGGCCCGGCACCGATATCGCCCTGCGCCGACCGCTGCCCCCCTGGCTGCACGAGGAAGAGGATTGCGGCGACCTCCGGATCTACCGGATCCAGTGATGTCAATTCCCTTGCCGATCCCATGAGCCGCACGGTCACCATCGTCATGTATCATTACGTTCGCGAGCTGAAGCACTCGCGCTATCCGGCGATCAAGGGACTCTCCACCGAACGTTTCCGCCGCCAGCTCGATCACATCCAAGCCCATTACACCCCAATCACGGTGGAAAAGCTGTTGGGAGCCCTGGGATCCGGCGACCGGGAACTGCCGCCCAACTCCATCCTTCTGACCTTTGACGACGGCTACGCCGACCACTTTGCCAACGTGTTTCCCCTGCTCGAGGCACGGAAGATCCAAGGATGCTTTTTTCCCCCGGCCCAAGCCGTGCTCGAGCACACGGTATTGGACGTCAACAAAATCCATTTCATCTTGGCCTCGGTGCCCAATCCAGGCCGCCTGCTCGATCGCGTTTTCGCCTCGCTGGACGAGTTTCGTCCGCACTATCCGCTTAAGACCAATGAGGCGTATCTCCATGCCCTCGGCCAGGACCACCGTTTCGACCCGCGTGAGATCGTTGTGCTCAAGCGTCTGCTTCAGCGCGAACTGCCGGAACCGGTCAGGGCGGAAATCGTTCGCCGGTTGTTCGCCGAACATGTGACCGCCGATGAAACGGCGTTCGCGTGCGAACTATACATGTCGACGGACCAGCTCGCCTGCCTGCGGCGCCAGGGAATGCATATCGGCTGCCACGGCTTTTCGCACGCCTGGTTGAACCATTTGTCCCCAGGCGCACAAGCCATGGAAATCGACCGTTCCCTCGCGTTTTTGCAAAGCGTGGGCGTGTCCGCCGACGATTGGACAATCTGCTATCCCTATGGCGGTTTTAACGAATCGCTGTTGGAAACCCTGCGGGCCCGCCGCTGCCAGTTGGGATTTGGAGTGGACGCCCGGGTCGCCGACCTCGATCGCGACGAACGGCTGACATTGCCGCGGATCGATACCAACGACCTGCCCAGCTAATGCCGCGCATGAAAACGATGATGCAAATTCTCCAGGATCTGGCGCCCCTCGGCCGGGCCGTTTGCTCCCGCGATTATGACATCGCCGTCCAATACTTGCAGGAGGTGCTGCCGTTCAAAGTGATTCGCGTCGACGGTTCCCATGAACACAATGGCTGGGTGATTCCTCCGAGCTGGGACGTGGAGGAGGCGAGACTCGTACGGGAGGGCCGGACGGTCTACGATGGCAAAGCCCATCCCTTGGGCGTAATCGCCCTCTCGCGCAGTTTTTCCGGAACGGTCGAATGGGAGGAGTTGCGCCAGCATATCCATTTCGACCATCGCTTCGACGATGCGATTCCCTTCCACTACCGGCAGCAATTCAGGAGCTGGCATCGCGACTGGGGGTTTTGCATGCCGAAGCGTGAATTTGATGCCCTGACGCCGGGCCGTTACGAGGTCGTCATCCGGACGCAAGAATCCCCCGGGGAACTGAAAATTCTGGAGTACAAACACCCGGGCGCGCTCGATTTTACGATCGTCCTGGGCGGCAATTTGGACCATGCGGGCGTAGCCAACGACGGAATGGCCGGATGCGTCGTG
>JBEKQH010000437.1:0-2655 GCA_049519915.1 Opitutaceae bacterium | reverse complement strand
CGTCAGCCGTCTTGTGCTTATGCGCGCGATGGACCGCGAAGAAATCGACAAGGCCTATGCCGGTGACATTTGTGCCCTGGTCGGAGTGAAGGACGTCATTACCGGCGATACGCTGTGTGACGAAGACTTCGATATTCGCCTCGAGCCGCCGTCTTTCCCCGAGCCCGTCATCGCGATGTCGATCGAGCCGAATTCGAAGGCCGACCAGGAAAAGCTCGGCACCGCGCTCCAACGCCTCGTGGCCGAGGACCCGACGCTCCGCGTCAAGACCGACGTCGATACCGGTCAGACCATTCTCGCCGGCATGGGCGAGCTTCATCTCGACATCATCCGCGACCGCATGAAGCGCGAATTCAAGGTCGAAGCCACCGCGGGCAAACCGCAGATTGCCTACCGCGAAACGGTCATGAAGGCGACCGATGGCGAAGGCAAATTTATCCGCCAGTCCGGCGGCAAAGGCCAGTACGGCCATGTTTGCATCCGTTTGGAGCCCAATGAAAAGGGCAAGGGGGTCGAGGTCATTAACGAAATCGTCGGCGGCACCATTCCAAAAGAATTCATCAAGCCGTCCACCGAAGGTATCCTTGAGGGCTGCAACAATGGCGTCGTCGCCGGCTATCCGGTCGTGGATGTCATCGTGCGCATCACGGACGGTTCCTTCCACGAAGTCGACTCTTCCGAACTCGCCTTCAAGATGGCGGGCATCTTTGCGTTCAAAGACGCGATGAAAAAGGCCAATCCGATTCTGCTCGAGCCGATCATGAGCGTCGAGATTACCACGCCCGAGGAATACCAGGGCGACCTGATCGGCGATATCAACCGTCGCCGCGGCAGCATCCTCGGCATGGAAAACAAAGCGGGCGCCTGCATCATCGATGCCCGCGCGCCGCTCGAGACGCTCTTCGGTTACGTCACCGATATCCGTTCCCTTTCGAAGGGCCGCGCCAGTGCGGCCATCACGCCCTCGCACTTCGAGCAGGTGCCCAATTCCCTCCTGCAGAAGATCGTCGAAACCTCCTCCAAGGCCCCGGCCCGCACTTAATCCTCCGTTCTTTGTCCGCTATGAAAGGTCAACAACGCATTCGCATCAAACTTCAAGGTTTCGACTATCGTGTCATCGATCAGTCCGCCTTGGAAATCGTCGAGACCGCCAAGCGCTCGGGCGCACGGGTGTCCGGCCCCATCCCGTTGCCCACGCGCATCGAGAAACTTTCCGTCAACCGGTCGCCGCACGTGGACAAAAAATCTATGGAGCAATTCGAGTCCCGCACCCACAAGCGGCTCATCGACATTATCGAACCCACCGCGCAAACGGTGGATGAACTCAAAAAACTGAATCTTCCGTCCGGCGTCGATATCACGATCAACGTTTAACCCGAACCCTTTACACCATCGTTAGCAGTGGCCCATGTGCGTTTCGCGCACCGCTGGGTTTCTCGCTCAATGTAGGTTTCAAAAACGGAAATAATTTCCACCTACCGCTTAGCCATGATCACCTCCCTCCTCGGCAAAAAAATTGGAATGACGCAGGTCTATGACGCGCAGAACGTCCTGGTCCCCGTCACCGTGGTCGAAGCCGGTCCCTGCGCCATTGTGCAGGTCAAAACCACCGAAATCGACGGCTATAACGCCGTCCAGCTCGGCTTCGACGTCAAAAAAATCAAGAATACCTCGAAGGCTGAACTCAGCCACGCCCAAAAGGTCGGGCTCGAGCAGCCGCCCCGCGTGCTGGGCGAAGTCCGCCTTGAGGAGACGCCGACCGCCAAGCCGGGCGATGTCGTCAACGTCGGAATTTTTCAGGAAGGCCAGTTGGTCGATGTCATCGGCGTCACCAAGGGCAAGGGCTTCCAGGGCGTCGTGAAACGCTTCCGGGTTGCCGGCGGACCCGCCGCGCACGGCTCGATGTTTCACCGCCGTATCGGCTCCATCGGCATGCGCCAGACGCCGGGCCGTCCGTGGAAGAACCAGCGCATGCCCGGCCACATGGGCACCGATCAACGCACCGTGCAAAACCTGCGCGTTGTGAAAATCATCGCTGACAAAAACCTCATCCTCGTGAAAGGCGCCATTCCCGGCGCCAATGGCGACAATGTCATCGTCCGCTCCGCCCTCAAGGGCCAGCCGAAGGCCGCCAAATAATCCGCCGGAGAGCCGCTACCATGAAACTCAAAATTTTTAGTCCCGATGGCACCACCTCGCGCGAAGAGGATTTTGCCGGCCTGCCCGTTTTCGACGGCGACAAGGGCTTGCAAGCCGTCAAGGAAGTCATCGTCGCCCACCGGGCCAACGCCCGTCTCGGCACGCACTCGACCAAGACCCGCGGCGAAGTCCGCGGCGGCGGTAAAAAGCCGTGGCGTCAAAAAGGGACCGGCCGCGCCCGCGCCGGCTCGAGTCGTTCGCCCCTTTGGGGCGGCGGTGGCGTCGTCTTCGGCCCGAAACCGCGCGACTATTCCAAGAAAATCAACAAGCAGGTCAAAGCCCTGGCCTTTAGCCGGGCTCTTTTCGACCGCGCATCCGCCGGCGAGATCGATGTGATCGAGCATTTCGAGATCGAGCTGGTCAAGACCAAGGCGGTCAATCAGGTGGTCAGCCGCATCGCCCCCACCGGAAAAATTCTTCTGGTGGACGCCCCCTTTGCCGCCACGACGCTCCGCG
>JBEKQH010000436.1:0-2622 GCA_049519915.1 Opitutaceae bacterium | reverse complement strand
TGTCAGCGGCCAGTTAAAACCGGCCAGGGCTGGCCACTTCAAAACCAGCCACTCTGAGGGGTTGCACCTTGAGCGAGAAGAGCTCGCAAAAAGGTGCGATGAACACCCTCACCGTGAGCCTACAGCAATCGATACTTATCTTGGCCGACCGGGGTTGGTCCGCACGGCGGATCTCCCGGGAGCTTGATGTTCACCGCGAGACGGTGGGCCGATACCTGCGGCTTTCAAAACCGGCCAAAGTGGCCACCGGCTCGGACGCAGAGTGTCAGTCAAAACCGACCATTTCGACCGCCGGGTCTGAAGCTGCGGAGGAGGCAAAACCAGCCAAAGTGGCCACCGGCTCTCGCAGCAGATGCGAGCCCTGGCGGGAGAAGATCGAGCAGGCCATAGCGCAAGGCCTGTCGGCTGCGCGGATCCATCAGGATCTGATGGCCGAGCCTGGCTTTGATGGCCGGTACAACACGGTCAAACGCTTCGTGCGCGGCCTCGCGGTCACGCTTGATTTGCCATTCCGCCGGATCGAGTGCGCTCCGGGCGAGGAGATGCAGGTCGACTTCGGCCAGGGCGCCTGGGTGATTGAAGATGGCAAGCGCCGACGGCCCCATCTGTTTCGCGCCGTTCTCAGCCTCTCCCGGAAGGGCTACAGCGAGGTGGTCTGGCGCCAGGACACCGAGACCTTTGTCCGATGCCTGGAAAACGCCTTCCGCTTCTTTGGCGGAGTCACCAAGACCGTCGTGCCTGACAACCTCAAAGCCGCCGTCATCCAGGCCGACTGGTATGACCCGGAGCTCAACCCGAAGCTGGCCAGCTTCGCTGAGCATTATGGCACGGTGATCGTGCCGACCAAACCGGCCATGCCCAGGCACAAAGGAAAAATCGAAGCCGGCGTAAAATACGTCCAAACCAACGCGCTCAAAGGACGAGCCTTTGAGAGTCTCGCCGCGCAAAATCTTTTTCTGGCCAACTGGGAGCGCACGGTCGCCGACACGCGCATCCATGGCACGGTGCGCCAGCAGGTCGCCGCGCTATTCAAGTCCGAGCAGCCGGCCTTGTTGCCGCTGCCCGCCGATCTGTTTCCCTGCTTCGTCGAAGCCCGGCGCACCGTCCACCGCGACGGTCATATCGAGTACCAGAGCGCCTTTTATTCGGTTCCGCCGGAGTTCCTCGGCCGCACTCTGTGGATCCGGGCCGAGGCCCGCATCCTGCGCATTTTCAACCAGCGCATGGAGGTGATTGCCGCCCATGCACGGGTCGAGAAGGGCAAGTTCGCCACCGATGACGCGCATATTCATGCGCACAAGCGCTGCGTCATCGAGCGTGGCGCCAACCACCTCCTCGAACGTTGCCAACTCATGGGCGCCCACTCCGGCGCCTGGGCCCAGGCCGTCCACACCCAGCGGGGAACCCATGGCCTGCGCGTGCTCCAAGGCCTGCTCGGCCTGGCCAAAAAACACCCCGTCCAACGCATCGAGCAGGCCGCCGCCGTTGCGGTGCACCGCGGCGCCTGGCGCCTCAAGGACCTGCGCCGGCTCCTGGAGCAGGAAGAGAACGTGATCCAGATCGATTTCCTGGAAACGCATCCGCTCATCCGAGACCTGAACACTTACCGCATCGCCGACTTTTCCTCATCATGAACCTCGACACCGTCCTCAAACAACTGCGTCTGTCCGCTCTGGGCCAGACCCTTTCCGTGCGCCTCCAGGAGGCCGCCGCCAACCGGCTCTCCCATGCCGAGTTCCTCGAACTCATCCTGCACGACGAACTCAACGTGCGGGAACAACGCAGACTCACGCTGCGGACCAAGGCCGCCGAGTTCCGTGCCCTCAAGACCCTCGAAGACTTCGACTGGCGCTTCAATCCCGGCATCCCTCGAAAGGAGATCTACGAACTGGCAGCCTGTCATTTTATCCGCAAAACCACCGATGCCCTCTTCGTCGGTCCACCTGGTACCGGCAAAACCCATCTGGCCCAGGCCATCGGCTACGAGGCTCTCAAGCAGGGCTTCCTCGTGCGCTACCGTTCCATCTTCGACCTCGTGGCCGACTTCCTCAGTGAGGAGGCCCTCCAGAAGCGGGACAAAACCCTTCGGCAATATCTCAAACCCGACCTGCTCATCATCGACGACATGGGGCTCAAACAGCTTCCCCGGCACTCCGGCGAGTACCTCTTCGAGGTTATCATGCGTCGCTATGAAAATCGATCCACCATCATGACCAGCAACCGGCCCGTCGAAGAGTGGGGTAAACTCCTTCAGGACGTTCCCACCGCCGGTGCCATCCTCGACCGATTCCTTCATCACGCCCAGATCCTCGCCATCACCGGCAAAAGCTACCGCCTCAAAGACTCCGCCCTCGCCAAAACCAAAGCTTCCACTCCCGCCTCATGAAAACCCTTTGCCTTCCCGGCTCAGATCGCCGGCCTCGCGCTCCGCGACTCGCCGGCACCGGCCCAGTACGCAGGCCTTTGGTCTCGATTGCTTCAAGGGAAGGAAATTCTGCCGACCGCCGCGCCTTCCCTCATTTTATCTTGTCCTTTATCTCCAATCTCCCATGACCAAACCATCCTCAGAGTGGCCGGTTTTGAAGTGGCCAGCCCTGGCTGGTTTTGAAGTGGCCGGTGACA
>JBEKQH010000435.1:0-2592 GCA_049519915.1 Opitutaceae bacterium | reverse complement strand
GCGTTCTACAATCTGGGTTACGCATTCGAGAGAACGCCCGGTCGAAGTTCTGAAGCGATTGTCGCTTATCAAACCGCCGTGCGGATCGATCCCGACATTCCCGAGGCCCACAATAATCTTGGCACACTGTTGCTCAAGATTCCGGGTCGGTTAACCGATGCGATCGCCCAGTTTCAAGCCGCCCTGCGGGCCAAGCCCGATTACGAAGAAGCGCACTATAATCTGGCCAATGCGTTGAGCGCCATTCCGAACAGATTGCCCGAGGCCATCGCCCAGTACGAGGCGGCCCTGCGGATCGATCCGAATTCAGCGCCAGCCCATTATAACTATGGCACGGCGCTGCTCAAAATCCCGGGACGGTTGGCCGACGCCATGACTCAATTTCAAATGGCCTTGCGGATCGACCCGGACTCGGTGGAAGCGCATAACAATCTCGGCAACGCTCTGTTCAATCTACCCGGACGGATGCCCGACGCCATCGCCCAATATGAAGCGGCCTTGCGGATCAGGCCGGATTCGGTGGAAACGCATTATAATCTTGCCAACGCGTTGCTCAAAACGCCCGGGCGGCTGCCCGACGCCATCACCCAGTTGAAAATTACTTTGCAGCTCAAACCGGATTTGAAACTCGCCCAAGACCTGCTGGAACAGCTTCAACATCCAACGACAAACGTCGAACGCTGAACGCCAAAAGGCTGAACAAGCAAAGTTCCAGGGAACAAGTGGCAAGTGACAGGAGGCGAGCCTGAGGCAAAGCTCTTTGGATCTCGGAATGACAGGAGTGTCTTGGGTGGAGCGCGCTGACCTCAACGCGCTTATTCGCAATCTGGTTAAATGGATCGTTTTCCCCTGATTCGGATGTTTAAGCGGGAAACCCGGAAGCCGGGAGATCGGCCGTCGGACTTAAAGCGTCTTGAGGTCAAGCCGCTCCACCTCGGGGTTTTGTCCTCCGCCTTCAGCGTTTCTCCTTCCGTTCTCCGGTGATCCGCGTCCATTCGCGTTCATTCGCGTTCATCTGCGGTTAAAACTGCTTTGATTGACGTTCAGCGTCGCTCCTCCGTCGTTGGATGTTGGATGTTCAAGGAGTTCATCATTGCCGCACCTTCGTCGGCGGATTTGGATTTCCCCGATGTCAAAACAGAGTCGAGCCAGGGCGGCCGCCGAAACAGCCAAGAGCGCCATGCCCTTCCCCGCGTCAAATGCCTTCCCGGCAAATCGCTGGGGCACTCTTTTGGCCGGCGGTTTCATCGTGCTCGCAGCCCTGGCGGCCTATCACAACAGCTTTTCCGGGCCGTTCATTTACGATGACATGGGTTCTATCACGGGAAATCCGACGATCTGGCATCTCTGGCCGCTATCGAAGGCACTGTCTCCACCGGCAGGCCAGACGGTCGGTGGACGTCCGTTGCTTAATCTTTCGCTGGCGCTGAACTACGCCCTCAGCGGCGAGTCGGTTTGGAGTTATCACGTGCTGAACCTGCTGATCCATATCTTGGCCGGCTTGGCGCTGTTTGGAATCGTGCGGCGCACCCTCCTTGAACATCCTCCTTCGCCCCATTCGGCAGGCTCAGGGCTTCGGAGGACAGGTCCGACATCCTCCTTCGGCCCGTTCGGCAAGCGCAGGGCTTCGGAGGACAGGTCCAACCTCCTCCTTCGCCCCATTCGACAGGTTCAGGGCTACGGAGGACAGGTCCAACCTCCAACGTCCAAGGCAATCTACCCTGAACTTTCCGAATGTGGGCGGGGTGCCCTCACCCCGCAAATTGTCATTCCGAGCGCAGCGAGGAATCTCCCGTCTTCACCGGCCACCGTTTTGGCCTTCTTCGTGGCGCTGCTTTGGACCGTGCATCCGTTGCAGACGGAGTGCGTGACCTACGTCATTCAGCGCGCCGAATCGCTGATGGGGCTGTTTTATCTGCTGACGCTGTATTGTTTCGTCCGCAGCACGGAATACAGGAGACAGGAGACGGGAGTCAGGAGTCAGGATATCGGAGATCTGAGATCGGAGGGCGGATCGGTTACGAGTTCAGCCCTTCAGTCCTTCAGTTTTTCAGCCTTTCGGTGGCGCCTTGCTTCTGCGCTCTGCTGCTTGTTGGGCGCCGCCTGCAAAGAAGTCATGGTCTCGGCCCCCTTGATGGTGCTGCTTTACGATCGGACGTTTGTGGCTGGGAGTTTTCGGGCCGCCTGGCGGCAGCGGCGGAAATATTACTTCACCCTCGCCGGCACTTGGTTGCTGCTGGGGTATCTGGTGATAGCCACGGGCGGACGCGGAACATCGGCCGGATTTGGTCTTAAGGTTCCGTGGTGGTCGTATGCCTTGACCCAATTTCGGGCCATTGTCCGCTATCTGAGGCTTTCGTTTTGGCCCCATCCGCTGGTTTTCTATTACGGAACAACCTTGGCCACCCGGCCGGCCGAAATTATACCCTATGCGTTGATCGTCCTTCTACTTGCGATCGGAACCGTCTTTGCCCTCTGGCGACGGCCGGCAATCGGCTTCTTGGGTTGCTGGTTTTTTGCGATTCTCGCTCCAAGCTCCAGCATCGTACCGGTGGTAACCGAAACCATGTCCGAACATCGGATGTACCTGGC
>JBEKQH010000434.1:0-2568 GCA_049519915.1 Opitutaceae bacterium | reverse complement strand
CCACTTGGGCGTTGCTGCAGAACCGCACTGGATGTCAGACTGTCGGCCTTCGGCCTCGATACTTCGCTTCGCTCAGAATGACATGGGGCTCTTTCCATATTTTTAAAAACATTCATCAGTGTGAATCAGTGTACATCAGTGGTTAAAAGGTATGTCGCCCATCTCAGTTTTTCAGCGCGTTAAGTTCGTCGACCTGCACGGTCTGGCGGCGACGAAAGAGCGCGACGATGATAGCGAGGCCGACCGCGACCTCGGCCGCGGCGACGGTCAGGATGAAAAAGACGAAGACGTCCCCGTCCATCGTGCCGTTGAAGCGCGAGAAGGCGACCAAGGCCAGCGTCGAGGCCACGAGCATCAGTTCGAGGCACATGTAGATGACGAGGGTGTTCCGCCGGAGAAGGACGCCGAAGAAGCCGATCGCAAAAAGCAACGCGCTGAGGAAAATGAAATCATTGAGGCCGATGGTCATTTTACGTCCTCCAGTCCCTCAAATTTCTTGCAGAGCACGATCACGCCGAGCATGGCGATCAGCAGCAGAAAGCCCATGATCTGCACCGGCAGCAGATAGGTCGTAAAAAGAAGCTCGGCATAGCTCTTGAGCACCGAGCCGGCCGGCTCGGCCCCGACGGACGGGGCCGCCGATCCTCCCCAATGCCCGCGGGTGAGGAACATCAGGGCGCCGCTCAGCAGCAGCGCAAAGCCCGCCAAGCTGGCCACCAGCGATAACGGTTTGAACGGGCGGTTGGGCCCGCCTCGCGTGTCGAGGAGCATGACGATAAAAAGAAACAGCGCCACCACCGCGCCGGCGTAAACGAGCACGAGCAGCGCCGCCAGCAGGTAGGCGTCGAGCAACGTAAAAAGGGCGGCCACGCCGAACAGGCTGAGCAGCATGCACAATGCGGCGTTGACGGTGTTGCGGTTGAACACCACCCCGAAGGCGCACACCGTCGTAAACGCGGCGAAAAGGTAGAAAAAAAGGTCAGGCATCAGCAGGGCAAAGGGTTAGGAATTGGTCGATCGTGCTTTTGTGAGCATGCCGAAGCGAGCTGCATGCGGTGGAACGCGGCGTCCCGACGCGTTTATTTCGGGTTTTCCACTTGAGCGCGTCGAGACGCCGCGCTCCACCGCATGAAACCTCGTTCGGTCGGCTCTATCCGTGTCCATCCGTGTAATCCATGGTAAAAAGTGCATAGCTCTTAATGTCCGTGCGCGGCTTCCTCGGCGGCGGCCTTTTTCTTGTCCCATTTGAAATGCGCGTCGGGCAGCGTGCCGCCGATTTCGTAGAGCCGGTCCTTGTGGTTGACCATCTCTTCGCGGCTGTAACCGGACGATGAATACTGATTTTGCAGGAAAATCGCCTCTTCGGGGCAGACTTCTTCGCAGAGGCCGCAATAGATGCACCGCAGCATGTCGATGTCGAAGGCCTGCGGGCCTTTCTCGACGAACGCGCGAACACTGCCATCCTGGGGCAGTTCGCCCGGCGTGATGCGGATGGCCTTGGGCGGACAGACAAACTCGCAGAGCTGGCAGGAAACGCATTTTTCCCGGCCGTTCGGATCCTTGACCAAGGTTGGCACGCCCCGATAGCCGGGCGGGATAGCCGGGCGCTGCTCGGGATACTCCAGCGTCTCCTTCGGCGCGAAGAAGTGTTTGATCGTAATTCTAAGACCGCCGAAAATCTGCGGCAGGTAGGTGCGCTCGGCGAGGGAGAGCGGCTTGCGTTGGACTTGGATCACAGCCATGGCGGAAAATTTAGTTTAATTGAACCACAGAGGCACAGAGCGCACAGAGGAAGCCTTTTTGATTCAAAATCATGTCTCTGTGTTCTCCGTGTCTCGGTGGTTACTTCTGGATGATCGCGATGGCGATGGCGTAGATGACGAGATTGGCGATGGCGAGCGGCAGGAGCTTCTGCCAGCCGATCTTCATCACCTGGTCGTAGCGGAAACGTGGGAGCGTCCAGCGCACCCACATGAAGAAAAAGATAAAGCCCGCCACCTTGCCGAGAAAAATGGCGACGGCGATGAGTCCGCCCAGCCAGGCCGGCAGACCGGCGATAAGCGGGGCGAGCGGCACCCACGGCAAGGGATTCCAGCCGCCGAGAAACAGCAGCACAAACACGCCTGAACCGACGATCATGTGCGCATATTCGGCCACGAAAAAGAGCGACCATTTGAATTCGCCGTATTCGGTGTGGAAACCGCCCACCAGATCGGCCTCCGACTCGGGCATGTCGAACGGCTGGCGGTTCGTTTCCGCAAATAGCGCCACGAGAAAAACGAACGCCGGCAGCGGCATGAAAAAGACAAACCAGACTCCATGCCAGGTCAGCCAGGGGCCGCTCTGCTGCTGCACGACATCAAAGAGGCTGAGCGTCCCGTTGCCTCCGGGCTGGTTCACCCATAGAAAAACCGGCAGCACGGACAGCGTCATCGATAATTCGTAGGAAATGAGCTGGGCCGAAGCGCGCACGCCGCCGAGGAAGGGATATTTCGAGTTCGAAGCCCAGCCCGCGAGGATGATCGAATAGATCCCGAGGGAGCTTACCGCAAAGACCGCGAGGAGGCC
>JBEKQH010000433.1:0-2805 GCA_049519915.1 Opitutaceae bacterium | reverse complement strand
GCCCGCCTTCGGCGCGAAACCCGGTCGAGCCGTCGGCCCGCACCCAGTCGCGAAACACCGAGTCGCTGCGCACGAATTCGCCGCTCTTGTTTTCGTAGGCGGCATCCTGCCACACGCCGTTGACCAGTACGCCCATCGCCGCTGCTCCTAGCCCGGTCGCTTGTCCGGAGTCGGCCGCATGCGTTCAACACAACGCGCGACCATGTTTGATGCCTGCTTAAGCATTTGATTACATTGCATTTACAGGATGCCTTTCTGTTGGGGATCTTCTGGCTGTTCCTTCATGAGATGTATGCAGTGCCATGCAAGTCCGGTAGCAATCATAATAATCCCGCGTCCGTCCTAAGATCCTGATGATTCATGCAAGCAATGTTCTGAAGGTCTGGATTGGCTACCCCCTGAAGCCCAGGCTTTTCAGCTCCGCGACCCATTCGCGTTTTAGCACAATGAGTTCACCATCTCAAACCATGATTGGAATATCGCCATGAAGGAAAATCTGAGCAACTGGATACCCGTCGCGTTTTGTGCAGCGCTATCGTTGATCAGTGCCTCGGCATTCAGTCAGTCCACGTCCGGAACGGCAGGGGTGATCTCGTTCGTCTGCTTCCTTCCCATGTGCTTCGTTTTCGTGGCGATGACCACTGCTCGCTTGCAGCGCGAGATTCGCGACCTGCGGGAACAGTTGTCGAAACTACAGCAAACATCATAAGTTCCAACCATTGACCCCCGGCAGGCGGTTGAAATTTCCTCAAAAAGGTACCGGCGATGAGGTTGTCGCACCGCAGCCCCGTGGCACGAGCCTCCACTTCGTCCGCGTTGCGGCAGTCGAGCAATTCCTTCGAATCAAGTTGATCCACATTCCGTGTAATCAAAGCGCCTCGGAAACCATCTGATTTATAAAGATATTCTTACTTTTTTTGGACGGCATCGGATGTTGCCAGCATCCGTTCCACATAACGGGCGATCAGGTCGATCTCCAGATTGACCTTCGCCCCCGGCTTGAGCGCCTTGAGCGTGGTCACCTGCACCGTGTGGGGAATCAGGTTGATGCTGAACTGCGCGCCGGCGGCGACATCGGTGACGCGGTTCACCGTCAGGCTGACGCCGTTGACCGTGACCGAGCCCTTGTAGGCAAAGTACTTCGCCAGTTCCCGGGGCGCGAGGATCAGCAGTTGGTGCGATTCGCCCACCGGCTCGAACTTGAGCACCTCGCCCAGGCCGTCAACGTGGCCGGACACCAGGTGGCCGCCGAGCTTGGTGGCCAGGGTGAGGGATTTTTCCAGGTTGACTTCGAACAAGCCGTCCAGTCCCGCGGTCTTCGACAGGCTTTCGCGCGAGACTTCGACCTCAAACGTGTTGCCGTCCTTGGCCACCACGGTCATGCCCGCCCAGCGGTTCGATGTTCTTGATGCGGCCGACGGCCGCGACGATGCCGGTAAACATTCAGGTGTCCTGTTCCATGCGCGCGAGTATGCGCAGGTCGTCGCCGACCTGGCCCACCTTGTGCAGTTTGAGTTTCAGGCGCTGGTCCAGGCTGGTCAGCAGCGGCAGGTTGAACATGCCCTGCGCGCCCTCGCCGATGATGCTGGGTGCGAAGTAGAGCAGCAATTCGTCGACGCAGCCTTCGCGCAGCAGCGAGCCGTTGAGCTTGAAGCCGGACTCGACGTGGATTTCGTTGAGATTGCGGCGCGCCAGTTCGCGCATCAGGTCCATCAGCTCGACCTTGCCGGCGGCGTTGGGCAACAGGATGATTTCGGCGCCCTGGTCTTCGAGCCGGGCGCGCGCGCCGACCTCGTCGACCGCGCAGGCGATCAGCACCCGCCCCTCGGCGAGGATGCGCGCATCCACCGGAGTTTGCAGGCGGCTGTCGACGATCACCTTGAGCGGCTGGCGCGGGGTGATGACGTCGCGCACGTTGAGCAGCGGGTCGTCTTCTAGCACGGTGCCGATGCCGGTGAGGATGGCGCAGGCGCGGGCGCGCCAGGCGTGGCCGTCCTTGCGCGCTTCCGGCCCGGTGATCCACTGGCTCTGGCCGTTGGCCAGCGCGGTCTTGCCGTCCAGGCTGGCTGCGACCTTCAGGCGCACCCAGGGCAGCGCGCGGGTCATGCGCGCGACAAAACCGATGTTGAGGTCGCGCGCGTCGCCTTCCATCAGGCCGCAGCGCACGTCGATGCCGGCGGCGCGCACCCGCGCGAAGCCCTGGCCGGCGACCAGGGGATTGGGGTCTTCCATCGCCGCCACCAGGCGCGACACCCCGGCTTCGACCAGCAGGTCGGCGCAGGGGGGCGTGCGACCGTGGTGACTGCACGGCTCCAGGGTCACGTACATGGTCGAGCCCCTGACCGCGTCCGGACCGCCCTTGGTGCGCGCGTCGCGCACCGCGTTGACCTCGGCGTGCGCCTCGCCCGCCACCTGGTGCCAGCCCTCGCCGATGATGCGCCCGTCCTTGACGATCACCGCGCCGACCCGCGGATTGGGCGTGGTGGTGTACATGCCGCGCTCGGCCAGGTCGAGCGCCCGGCGCATGAAGGAAAGGTCCAGGGGCGTGAACATGAACCAATTCTAACCGCTACGCGGCACCAGGCCAGCCTTCCTGCGCGGCACCATCAGGGCCGCAGGCTCGAATCGCTTCTTCGTCGCCTTTGCGTCATGAAATCGACTGGCTCCGCCAGCGATTTCATGCATATCCGCCCCGACAAAAGTCGCTTGAGACTTTTTGGTAAAAGCCTCAAGCGACTTTTGTCGGTATTATTTTGGCCGGTGCCGCCGCGTCGGCGAAAGCTCGGCCACCACGTCCTCGAACTC
>JBEKQH010000432.1:0-2920 GCA_049519915.1 Opitutaceae bacterium | reverse complement strand
AGTTCCCTACTGTATCGACCTAATCGGAGGCCCGCGACTGGAGACACACGAAGCCGTGATTAAGGCGTTTCGGCCCAAAAGCTGAGCCAGGCATCAGATGGCGGCGCGGTTCGCCGTCGAAGCCAGAGCGGACTGGGATTCGGCTTGGGCTGCGGAGAGAGCTTTTGCCCGGGTTCTTGGTCCAGGGATCGTTTTGGGCCAGGCCGCAGCCAAACATTTCGCCGTTCCTCCCGAGCCGATCAAGAGCATGACTCCGCCCATGAATTCGAGCCAAAGGCTGGTCACATCGCCAAGACCAAAATTGGGCGATGCAGACACAGGCGCCAGTTCCGGCAGGACGGCCATGGCAAGACCTAGCACAAAAAATCCAAGGGCGTGGGGAAGGTTCATGGTGAAGACAAAGTTCATCTAGGAACAGCTCGCTTTGTGCCAACGGCAACGATTTTGCAAAACCCTTTGAATATCAGCCTATTGTGATTATAATCTATTGATTTATAAAAACTTACCCTTGCAATTGGCATGGTGGCGGAGCCTGGCATCTTGCAAGCTTCCGCCCGGAAGAATCGCGGTGAATGCTCTCCATTGGAGGCATTTATTCGAGTTTAACCGCATCCTATCATTCGCATAAGACCTTGGGGCTTAAAATCGGGTTCAAGGATTGTTCGCGGTTCGCCGAGCCTTCGGCAGATGGCTTCGGCCGCCAAATGTCCCGAGCGTGCCGCGCTCTCCATCGTCGAAGGCCACCCGGTCGCGGTCCAATCGCCGGCCAGAAAGCAGTTCGGCCACGGCGATACGGACGTCGGACGCGAGGCATCGATGCCCGGCGGCACGCCGAAGGTGGCGTGAGTTTCCTTGATCAGCACGGCTTTTTCGAGGCGCGCCACACGGACCGCGGGGAAAAACTCGGCCAGCTCTCCGACGGCCTGCGCGATCGCCTGCTCCCGGGGTCGCTCGGCAAAGAGCCGCGCGGCGCTCACCACGAGCTCCACGTAGCTGCCCTTGTTTTTGCGCCCGGGTTGGAGCCGGCTCTTGTTGAACATCCAGTGAATCTCGCGATCGAGCAGAATAGCGTGATCGAGCGCGGTAATTTCACGGTCAAACCAGAGATGGACGCTGCAGATGGGCTCATGCTCGTGGTGTCCGAGCTGGGCCGCCAGCCTCCCTGCGCCCTCGGCCGGCGGCAGATTCGGAAGCAGCTTGGCCATGGCTTCAAACGGCAACGCCAGCACCAAAAACTTTGAGGGCAAGGCGCCGGTCGGGGTCGCTAAAGTCCATTGCGAGGCCCGGTCGTCCCACGCCGCCGATTCGACTCGGGTATTGAACAAGACCTCGCCGCCGCGCCGACGCAGGAATTCAGCCGCCCCCGCATACAGCTCGCCGAGCGGCACCGTGCTCAGGCCCATCCGGGATATCCGCATTCAACGCGCTGGCGATCACCAGACGCCAAAAACGGTCAAGCGCACCTTTCGTCTGCTTTTGGCGCGCGAGCCAGGCGCCCAAGCTCTCGGTCGAATCGCTGGGGACGGGCTGCATCAGGCCGCAAAAAGCGCGACCCAAGGCCAGCTTGTCTTGCAGGGTGAACGCCTTGGCTGCCAGGAAACTCGGAACGCTGTGCAGGGGGGCGGGCAGCCATGACGGCCGGAGACGGGAGCATCGCCCTCCAGGTTCGATCATGGTCATTTCGTTGGTCCAACGGACCCGTTCCTCGACCCCGATCCGCCGATAAAAGCCGGTCAGGTTGGTGCAGCAGCCAAAAAGCACATGCTGGCAGTTATCGATGACCTCGCCCACGGCCGGATGTAGAAATGAGGTGGCGCGCCCGCCCAAGTATGGCCGCCGCTCGACCAGCTGCACCCGCAGACCGGCCTCGGCCAACGCGCACGCTGCGCTCATGCCGGCAATTCCGCCGCCCACCACGATGAGGGTCCCGTTCATTCTTATCGTCAAAACGATAGCCGGGCCAGCGCCATGCGGACTTGACCCAAGGCGAGAATCCCAAGCTTTTGGGTCAGAGGCACTCTGGCGCGACGGGAAAAAACATCGTAGTCCGCGCGATGAATGCGCTTGAGCAAACGGTGGTAGATCGAAACCATGACCCACAGGGCCGGCCGGCTCTCCCGGTCGATCAGCGGCAGCAACTTGAGCGCGGACGCGTAGTAGGCCTCCGCGCGGCCGGCGATGTCGGCCAAAAGCGCGCGTTCGTTCGCCGTTGGCGGCAGGCCGGGCGCGCGGTGCAACAAGGCCTCCAAAGCCACGCCGTGCGTCTTGAGATCTTCCAACGCGAGGTAAACGCGGTTGCGCCCGGCATCCTCCGCCACGTCGCGCAAAATATTGGTGAGTTGCAACGCGACCCCCGTCTCTTCCGCCAATTTCTCGGCCCGGCTATCGCGGTAACCGAAGATGCGGATACAGACCAAGCCGACCACCGAGGCCACCCGATAGCAATAGGCGTAAAGGTCGGCAAAAGTCGCATAAGTTTCGGGCGCATCGCCCGCAATAGGATCCAGGTCCATCGCGACGCCGGCCACCAGCTCATCCAGAAGCCCGAGGGGAATGGCGAAACGTTCGGTCGCGTCGCGCACGGCAAAAAAAACCGGGTCGGCCGTCTCCCCGCCCCGCGATACTTCCTGCCACGAAGCCAGCCATTCGTCCAAACGACGGCGGCGATCCTGGCGGGAAAGGCTCTCGTCATCGGCCACGTCGTCGGCCTGGCGCATAAAGGCATAGATGGCGCAAATCGCGCGGCGCCGCGGCGCCGGCAGGGCGATAAAAGCGTAATAAAAATTTTTTGCCTTTCTCTTGGCGATCGCTTCGCACGCCGCGTAAGCCCGATCCAGCGTTAGCTCGTCCGCCGGCCGGGTCTTGGTTTCGGAGCGCGCGCGGAGACGAAGAAAAGGCAGCGTTTTGCCTCCCACGGCCC
>JBEKQH010000431.1:0-3069 GCA_049519915.1 Opitutaceae bacterium | reverse complement strand
CGCGCGCGATCATGTTGCCGTTATCCACCTGGAAAAAATTGTCCAGAATGGTACGCCTAATTCGGAGCAAGATGTTGATCCACCCGTCCATGAAGCAACCCATCGCGCCTGCGCTCTCTCGTTCCAATTGGGTTGAGCCGCCTATTTCGGAGTGACGTCCGACAATCCAAACTGATTGTAAGTCGTTTTCCTCAACTTATTTTCTAGTAAGGGTGAGCGGGACGCCGTGCTTAAAGCGTTCCCCCATCACTGGGCCAAGGCGAATACCATTGTCAACGCGACCTACGACGATTTTGAAGCCGTCTTACTCGCGCAAACACCCAATACGCTGCGCGTTCTCTTCGTGGGAGACTGCCTTTTCACAGATATAGTAAGATTTATGACGCCGAAAGGTGCCAGAATGGCTTTCCATAACGAAGCGCCGTTCTAAAACGTGATTGCTGAGTAGTGCTGAGAATCGGCCTATACTATGGCCACCGCATAGAGCCCTGATTTGATTCTATCAAATCGGGGCTCTATTTTTTTGTTTTGTCGTATAATCCAATCCGAAAAGTCGGCGGGCGCTGGCCATTCCATGCGACGCGGACTGCGGACCACGCGTCGCTCTGCGCGAGGCGCATCCCTGCGCCTCAGGCTCGCAGTCATTCCAGCAAGGGCGTAAATCCCTCAGCCGAACTTGAAGAGGATGCCGTAGCCGCCGCGCGGATAATTCCAGGTGATCTCGCCGGCTTCCTCGCACAGCACCCGGCAGGTGCCGCATTCCAGGCAGCCGTCGGCGGTGAGCTCCACCTGGCCCGTTTCGGCCAGCGAGTAGCAGCCGGCCGGGCAGAGATGGGTCATGGCCTTGAGATTTTTCGACGGCTTGTCATGCGGCGTGATCTTGATGTGCGGCTGGCCGGAATCGACCAGGTAGCGATTCTGGAAAAGCTTTTCCTCGACCTTCTGGAACTGCGCTTCAGCCATTTTCCCTCTCCCTCGTAAAAATCAAAGCCAAAAGATCAACGCCAAGAGATCAACGCCATGCGCGGGCGACGCGGATGGCGTCGCTGATCAAGCCGAAGCCGCGCGCCTTCTTGAACCGGCGGACAGTGTCCTTTTCCTTGTCGATCTTGGGCGTGCCGTCCACGCGGACGAAATTCTCCATCGCCTTCGACACGAGCTGCGGATAGGTCAGGAAGAGGTTGGACGCCTGGGTGTGCAGCAGGCCCGGCATGTCCTTGTGCTTTTTCAGGTCCTTCATGACGAAGCTCTCGTCGAGCATCTTCTTGTAAAGCGCGAGGTTTTCCTTGGTCATGGGTTCACGGCGCGACTTGATCTGGAAGATCGCCTCGCCCGCCAGGCGCCCAGAGGTCATGGCGAGCCCAGCCATTGCCGAAGAGTTGCGGCACCGCCTTGAAGCCCCCTTCGGGGATGAGATGGGCGGCATATTCCTTGACCTCGGAGCCCGCGATCAGCGGCGCGATGGAGGGGTGTTTCTTGAAAGTGTCGAGCAATTGCGCCGGCGAGGTCTCGTTTTCGGCGAAATCGGAGACGAGGCAGCCAATGCCGACGGAAATGCTCTCCTTGTTGGTGTAGATGAACCCCATGCCGGCCATGCCGTTGGATATGGTTCCGGCGGCCTCGATGACAGCGCCTTCGTCGGCTTTCAGATTGAAGCGCGCCTCGATAACCTCGGCGGGCAGGAAGTGCATTTCCTTTACGGCGAGGGCCACATGCTCGGCGGAGGGCCGCGGGCGCAATTCGGCGCGGGTGCCGAGCAGGCCGTTGACGCCTTCCGCCAGCACCACCACGTCGCAATGGATCGGGCCGCCGGTGCGGTCGGTGCGCACGCCGATCACCTTGCCATAGGCGTCATTGATCAGCTCGACGGCGGTGGTTTCGCACAGCAGGATCGAGCCTTTGGCCTGCGCTTCGCGCGCGAACCAGCGGTCGAACTGCGAACGGATGATGGTGTAGCGGTTCGGACGTTCCTCGTTGAAGTCGTCGTTCCGGTAATGCATGCCCGTATGCGCCTTGTCGGTCATGAACCAGAAGCGCTGCTCGATGAGGCGGCGCTCCAGCGGCGCCTCATTGCGGAAATCGGGAATGATCTTTTCCAGCATGTCGGCGTAGAGAATGCCGCCCTGGACATTCTTCGAGCCCGGATATTCGCCGCGCTCGAGTTGCAGCACCTTCATGCCCTTGGAGGCCATGGTATAGGACGCGGCATTGCCGGACATGCCCGCGCCGATGACAATCGCGTCGAATTTCTCGTCGATCATGGTCGTGTCCTGCAATTAGCCGGCGAGCCGGTCCTTGGAATGGGGCGAAAGGCGCTTGCGGAAGGCTTCCGTCAAAGCGGGCAGAAAGCGGATGGCGTCGGTGATGACGGCGTGATGGGCGAAATCCATGATCGGCGCGTTCTTGTCGGTATTGATCGCCACGATCATGTCGGCGCCCTCGACGCCGACGCGGTGCTGGATGGCGCCGGAAATGCCGGCGGCGATGTAGAGTTTCGGCCGGATCGTCTTGCCGGTCTGGCCGATCTGCCGGTCCGAGGTCACCCAGCCCTTCTGGATCAGCGGACGCGAGGCGCCGAATTCCGCGCCCAGCACCGAGGCGAGGTTCTTCACCAGCTGGAAATTCTCCGGGCTTTGCAGGCCCATGCCGCCGGCCACCACGACATCGGCGAAGGCGAGGTTGGACTTGTTGGAATCACGATCGGGCACGAAGCTCAGGATTTTGGTGATGATGTCGGATTCCGTCATGTCGATGGCGAAGGGCACGATGCGGCCTTCGCGTCCCTCCTGGCGCTCGGGCATGGGCATGACGCGCGGACGCACGGTGGCCATTTGCGGGCGGTAGTTCAGCGTGTAGATGGTGCAGAGCAGCGAGCCGCCGAAGGTCGGGCGGGTCGCGGCGAGCGACTTGTCGTCATCGACGCGAAGTTCGGTGCAGTCGGCGGTCAGCCCGGTCAACAGGGTGGTGGCGACCGAGCCGGCGAGATCGCGGCCGAGCGTGGTGGCGCCGAGCAGCAGGATTTCCGGCTTGTGCGCGTTGACAAGCTGGGTCAGGCCCTTGGAATAGGGC
>JBEKQH010000430.1:0-2554 GCA_049519915.1 Opitutaceae bacterium | reverse complement strand
AGTGGGGGTTGCCGATGCTGGCCGCACAAAAGACGAATTCGCGACCGTGAACCGAGATTTTCTCGTTGATGACCTCCCGCGGCGGGCCGGCCACCGGAATCTTCTCGCTGTTAAAATTCACTTGGCCCATGGCCACGGTAATGAGCCGGCCGCCGTCCTTGACCACGGATTGCACGATGCCGCCCAGCGTCTGAATGGTGAACGTCGGCGCGGCGGTGAATCCTTGGTCGTAGAGGAAACGCGAAAAAATGCGCAAACCGTTGCCGGATTTTTCCGCTTCGGAACCATCGGGGTTAAAGATGCGCAGGGCAAAGTCGGCTTTCCGGGTGGCCAGAGGGCCCCAGAGGATGCCGTCGGAGCCGAGGCCGAAGTTGCGATGGCAGATGGTGCGGATTTGTTCGCGGGTAGGCAGTTTCCAAAAAGGGTAGTCCGCGGGATTGAGCACGAGGTAATCGTTGCCAAGAGCGTGATATTTATAGAAGCGCATGGGGCGAAGGCGGAGTTAAACGGAAAAAACCCGGACGCGGAAGCAAAGAATTGCTCGCCCGCACAAAGTATCAGGTAACCGGTGTCAAGTGACAGGAGCCGTTGCGCACATGCTCCTGATAATTGAAAACCTGATACCTGATACCTTTCCGATACCCGGCAGGAGTCCGACCCGCCCCTAGGCCGTCACCGCCGCGGGTGGCGCCGGCTCGTAGCCGAAGAGGCGGCGCTTCTTGATCGCTTCGGCCACGGGCGCGGGCACCATTTTTTCCCACGAGACATCCCTGGCCTTGATCCGCTGGAGCACATCATGATGGAATCGATATAGTGGTTTTCAAGCAGGTGATTGTAGAGATTGCGCAGGTGATCGTCGATGTGGACGTTGCGGGCCGTAATAAGGACATTGGCGGCGAAGGCGTGGGCGGAGACGCTGCCCGGGCTGCTGGCGGGGTGGCCGCTGTTGAGGTAGCGATCGTAGGCCTCCTGGCGCATCGGATAGATATAGAGGCGGACGGCGTAGCGGAAGAGACGGCCGAAGGACTCGAGGATCCCGCCGGGCAGGTTCTCGTAATACTTTTCGTTAAAGACCTCGATGAGGTTGTTGACGCCCATGGCCACGCCAATCATTTCGTTGGTGTAGCGGCGGAAATAGGACGTAAGTCGGTAGTATTCGCTGTAGTTGGAGATGAGGACGGTGAAGCCGATATCGCCCAGCAGATCGACGCGCGAGAGGAAGTCCTGCGGGTCGAGCGTGCCGTCGGCCAAAAGATTGTTCATCGTAATCTCCATGAGCACGATGACGTCTTTGCCGGTCACGGTCGGCTCCTGGACGAATTGCGCCGTCGCGCAATTGAGCATGTCGACGTTGACATGGGTGACGGGGCGGAAGCTGCCCCGTTCCACAAGCACGGCTTTTTTGTGGAGGACTTCCGAGGGTTGGAGCACGGCTCCGCCGGGGCCGAACATGACCGCGTTGGTGAGGCCGAACTGCACGAGGTGAAGCGACAGGAAGCGGTTGTCCACGTGGGGGAAGGCCGGGCCGCTGAACGTGAGCATGTCGATTTCAACCCGGTCGGCGCCGATATTATCGGCGATCGATTCGATAAATTTTTGCGGATCATGGCGGAAATAGAACGCGCCGTAGATCAGGTTGACGCCGACAACACCGAGCGCCTGCTGCTGGAGCACGGTTTCCTTGTCCCACATACGCACGTGCAGGACGATGTCGCTGGGCTCGCCCTTGGGCTCGGTTTGGAAGCGGACACCCATCCAGCCGTGCGCTTCGTTGGTGCCCTTGAAATTCCGGGTCGCCACCGTGTCGGCAAAAACGAAGAACGTCGTGCGGTCGCCGCGCTGGGCCGCCAGACGCTCGAGCAGCAAATCATATTCGTGGTTGAGCATGAGCGCGAGACGTTCGCGCGAGACATAGCGCGGTGATTTTCCATAAATCGCGTCGCTGAACGTCATGTCATAGGCCGAAATGGTTTTCGCGATCGTGCCGGAGGCTCCGCCGGCCTGGAAAAAATGTCGTGCGACCTCCTGGCCGGCGCCGATTTCAGCGAAGGTGCCGTACTTGATATCCTCGAGGTTGATGGTAAGGGCCTTGCGGTTGGTCGTGAGGAGTTCTTTTTGTGGTTCGCTCATGGCGTGCGGTGATTTAAGAATGAGAAGAAACCGCATTATTGGCGAAAGAAAAGCGCGAGCCGTCGTTTTTAGGCGGGAGGGGCGCGCCCGAAGTCCGGGACGCCTTTTCACTGGCCGTCGCCGCGGAATGCATTACTTTCGCCGTTGAATGAAAAATTTCTTCACCTCGATGTTCGGTTCGCTGGTCGCGCTCTGGATTTTTTTGGCGGGGATCGTGCTTCTGGCGGCGATCGCTTTCACCGCCGCGACCGCCCTGGGACCGAAGACCGCCGAGGTGGAGTCCGGTTCGTACCTCGTTTTTGACCTATCCACAAATATTACGGACGCGCCGGTGCCGGAAGATTTCATGGAGCTGGCCGGCGACCGGGAACAAACGTTGCAACTGCGACGCGTGACCCGCGCGCTCCGGGCCGCGGCCGCGGAT
>JBEKQH010000429.1:0-3070 GCA_049519915.1 Opitutaceae bacterium | reverse complement strand
TCGGAGCAAAGCGTATCCAGCTTTCTGAGACATCCAGTGATCGACTCATTCATTATGCGCGCTGAACCCTGGTCGAAAGATTCGCCTGCCTCATTCTCTGCTTGGTCGAGCGTCTTTCCCTTGATGATGAGTTCAGAAACAGCGTTTCGCCTTGGAGGATCAGGAGTGTAGGTATAGACTGGCGTCTTTTTGGTTTTCGAGGGTTTGTGCGGCATAGATCAGGCGAGCTTCTTGCCGATGCGGGGCATCGCGGCGAATGCGCGTTCAACGGCTTTCGTCTCGCGGTGCGTATAAGTGCGGTGAACGTCGCTTGCGTGCCCTACATGGTCACGGCGGATTTCCTCCGGCACGCCGGCGTTGGCCGCGTGTGAAATGTGCGAGTGACGCAGGGCATGAAAGCCGAGGTCGTAAAAGGCTTTTTTTGCTTCCGCGTCGGAAACGTCAGCAAACCTGACTCCTGCCCTTTCGATGAGGGCGCGGAAGGTGAGCGATAGGCCGGAGCACCCGCCCGATTTTTTGCCGTGCAGCGTGGGAAACACGGGCGCGTTACCAACGCCCCGGTGGGCATCCAGCCATTCCCGAAGTTCTGGCAAGATGATCGTCTCTTTTTTCTTCGCCTTCCTGTCCTTTCGTTCCTTTTGAGGGCGGAGGGTTATCACGTGGCGCTCAAGGTCGATGTCGTTCCAAACGAGGCGTGCAGCGTCTTGGATACGAAACCCGCAATGATAGCCGACAAGAATCATTCCCTGCCAATCGGTGGGGGCAATAGCCATGAGGGCGGCGAGTTCATCGAGGGTGAATGCGCGGCGGGTCGCGGCTTCATGGCCCAGCAGGTCAATGGCCTCGGCGGGATTAGTCGTGAGCACACCTTGCGCACGGGCCTTGTTAAGCGGCACGCGGAGCACCTTCACGGCCATATTGGCGGAGGCGTTGGACATTCCCCGTTCAAGCTCACGGTCTCGAAACCCCTCCACGTCACGCACGGAGACATTGGCGAGCGGCATGTCGGCGCGTTTTCCAAGAAACTCCACGAAATCTTCAATGATGCGCTTATAGCGGAGGGCGGTGCCATTGGCGCGGGCCTTGGTTTTTTCGGCAATGAAGGCAGTTAAAAACTCACGGGTGGTTTCCGTTTTGAGACGGTCTTGCCCGGAGGCTGCGAGCAAATCAGAGACGAGGCCTTGAGCGTCGGCCAGGGTGAGCGCACCAGCTTTTGCCCGCTGGGTGAGGGTCACGAAGGATTCAA
Organism: Opitutaceae bacterium; assembly: GCA_049519915.1. Taxonomy (GTDB): domain Bacteria; phylum Verrucomicrobiota; class Verrucomicrobiia; order Opitutales; family Opitutaceae; genus DASRHD01. The sequence goes on along the minus strand of JBEKQH010000429.1, from coordinate 1,824 downwards.
GCAGGGCGGCGGAGTTTGGCAGGATGAGGGAGTCGGCTGGGCCGGCGGCTAAAGTATCGGCCTGGCGTTGCCACCGTTCGACCACGGCAAGGGCAGCGTTGCGGTCAGTTTCCTTTGTCGAGCGTTGGCGGCGGCGTCCCTTGTCGTCAGTGAAGTAACCAAACCAAAAAGGCGAGCGGTGGCGTTTTAGGACAGTGGCCATAGGTTGGTGGTAACCACAGTGGTAACAACGCCAAGGGTTGTCAAGGACGCCTGTCGCTTAAAATGAAAGACTTACAAATCAACATAGGCCTAGACTCGTATCGAGAGTTCGAGTCTATTCGCCCGCTCCATTTTTTGCCTACGGCAAAAAATGTTGGGCGAACCAGGCGCGCAGGTCTTCGAGCAGCGCGTCGGTGAAGGCGTCGGTGATCACCGGCTGAAGCTCATCGAAGACCCGGCGCAGCTCGGACGCTTGCAGCATCGGGCTGTGTTCGCGGTTGCTGAGCACAGCGCCGATGCGCTCATGTACGGTGAAGAAACGGGCCCAGTCGATCCAGCGGGGAAAACCATCCGGTCGGTTCCATGTTTGGAGGAAGCTCCACTCACCCGGCTTCAACCAATAGCGTTTTTCGCGTCCGGCTCGCGCGGATTTCACCATCCCGGAGGCAGCCAGTTCCTTGAGCGTTTCATCGACGGTTCGCGGAAAATAAAACGTCCCCCGCGCAATGTCGGCCGCGTGCCCGCTTTCGTGCGTGAGCAGCCAGAGCAGGATTTCGGCCCGCGCCTGGACGCCAAACAGGGCACGGAGCTTCCAGAGCAGCGTGGCCGGCAAAAGCGGATTCGGCGCCTGACTAAGCTCGCGGCGTTTGATCGGGCCGCGATGAAACCCATGCTTCAGGAAAATTGGATCGGCCTGGCCGAAGGACGGCTGTGGTGTTCCGTCTTTCGAAATGAAAAGGGATTCTGCCTTTGCAACAGGCTTGGAGATCGCGGCAAGTGGCTTCCACTTGCTCAGGGTCGAACGCTGACTGAGCCAGGCGGCGATGGCGCCCAACACGCGATGATCGCCTAAGCCCACCGCCTTCTGGATGTTTTTCAGCCGTTGGACGTTCACAGATTCCCCATGCACCCAAAGCCAGTCGAGCATCTCGTTAAACAGGCGCGGATCGATCCGGCCCTGCGTCGTCGTGATGAGGACGAGGGCTTCAGGATCGACGCACCATTCCGCGTCGCCCTTGGTTGCGCCGGCCACGCCAAGCGCCGCCCATTGCCGCCAGAGCAAGTCGAGCAGCGCCTCGCGAAGTTGCGGCTTAGAGTTGGTTGGCGACTTTGGCATGGCCTAACCGCGGGCAATCAGTGACGAACCCCCGCAGACGACCAACTCTTGCGGTTCAGCCACAGTCAGTTTCAACCTCTCAGCCAACAAGGTGAGGGCTTCGTCCAATCGTTCGGTGTTGAGCGGCTGAGTCATGTTTTAAAAATACGGCTATCGCGTGTTTTAAGTATCATAACATGCCCGTCAATAGGCATGTCATGCGCCCAAGGCTAGGGATCGTGAAAGCCGACCATTTCCAAGACCATGGATTGGACACAAAAAAACTATTAATTTTTCAAGACATTAATGAAAAGATATTTAATAATAATATCAAAACTTATTATTGCATTTGAAAGTATTTCGTTTCTAACTATCTTCATGTTACCCAGAAATTACTCTCTTTTGGCCGGCGTGCTGTTTCTCGCTGTTCTCGCTATCACCGCCCGGGCCCATCTTGACGAACAAACCTTCACCGCGGTCATCGCCAGCAAGCCCGCCATAGGTGACCTTGTCTTTATCCGGATTGG
>JBEKQH010000428.1:0-2633 GCA_049519915.1 Opitutaceae bacterium | reverse complement strand
TAGTCCCAACGGGTCGCAAGTTCTTTCAGGGCTATGGCATTGGGCGCGTCGCCGTAGACCTTGTTCGTGCTCATGTGCACGAACGGGGATTCGGGACAGGCCTGGCGGGCTGCTTCGAGGAGGTTGAGGGTGCCGCCGGCATTGGTGTCGAAGTCGTCGAAAGGAATGGCCGCCGCGCGGTCGTGGCTGGGCTGGGCGGCGGTGTGGACGATGGCTGCCGGCTTGAGCTGCCGGACCAGGGCCAACACTCCGGCGCGGTCGCGGATGTCAAGTTCATGGTGTTGGAAACCGGGCAGCTCACGCAAAAGGCGCTCTTGGTTCCAGCGGGTGTCGCCCTGCGGGCCGAAGAAAACGGCTCGCTGGTTGTTGTCGAGGCCGTGGACAGTGTAGCCCATTTCGCGGGCGAAATAGACGCAAACTTCGGAGCCGATAAGACCCGAAGAGCCGGTGACGAGAAGGGTTTTGGACATGGTAAGGCGGGAAGGGAAAGTTAGAGTCAAGCCAACCAGGAGTTAGCGGTGGGACGCAACCACGTAAGCGCCCCGCGGATCAAGGATACTTTTTGCCCCTGGTCCGATCAAAGGCGTCGGCGGTCAAGCAGCAGGCGACGCAGGGCGCGGAGCGGTGCGGTGACTTGCCACGAGAAGGACGTCTGCATCGCCCGGATCTTGTCCTCGCGCTGGCCCAGCTGGTCGCGAAGACGGGCGATTTCAGACCCGGCATCGCCCGCCACGGCTCGGCTGAGGGAGCGCGATTCGTTGAGATCGGTTCCGACATCGGGCCGGCTTGATCCGCGTTTTGGAGGCGGCGACAAAGTTGCTCGGCAAGAAGGGAGACATCCGTGTTGGTAAGCCTGCCTTTAGCGCTGAGCCAAAGCGGGGAAACGGCCTCCTCGAGGGTTGCGGCGTAAAAGTCCGCGAGCACGGCCGTGTTGGCCGTTAGATCGAAATGTCGCCGCGCGAAGGCGAGGGCGTTTTGGCCGAGTTTGGCCGCGAGCCCCGGGTCGCCAAAAAGGCGCGAACAGGCATCGACGATTTCCTCGGCGGACCCGTCGCGCAGGGCGAGCGCATCGTGACCGTCGCGCAGCGCCAGGCCGACGTTGGTCGCGGGTAGCACGACGGGTTTTCCCATGGCCAGAAATTCGGGGACTTTGGACGGCAGTCGATAGTCGTTGAAAGGACCGGGCCGGCCCGGCTGGACAAGGACGTCGGCGAGCGCCAGGAGCTTGGGCAGGAGCGCTTTTTCGACAAAGCCGAGATCAAGCGTGCAGGCGTTGATCTCGGAACCGAGCGACTTGACGAAGACGGGAGAGTTTTGGCCGGTGCGCACCAGGCGCGTGGGCGTGCCGCGCTGGTTGAGAAGATAGACGGCGCGATAAAGCTCGCGCAGCTCGGGTTCGTTGGCCTGGGAATGGCTGCCGGTCAAAACGATGATTTTTTCGCCGCTGCGCAGACCAAGTTTCGCGCGGAGCGCAGAATCGGCGGCCTGGGGGCGATAGAGGTCAAAATCGACCCCCGGCGGGACCGTCGCCGCCTTGACGTGCGGCGGCACGAAGCGCCGCAGCGGGTCCACGATGACAGTGATGCCGTCGGCCAGGCGCAGGAGATTTCGGTAACGGAGCGGATGGGACAGCCGGTCGGGGATTTCGGCGGGAAATTCCCGGTCGAGCTTGTTGCGTAGTTCGGCCATCGGCAGGCCGAGAAAGGACTCGATCAGGAATTCCTCATTGTCCTCCAGGTGAACGATGAGCCGGGCGGGCGCCACCCGTTGGTAGGCGACGATAAATTTTCGCACGACTTCGCGCGGGGTCCAGGCGTGGACGAGGTCGGCCGGCTGCCGGTTGGGAAACAGCGCGGCGGGATCGGCCAGGGCGTCATCGTAGGCCCCGGCGCGAAACGAAGGGTCGGGAATGACGGACAGCGTGTCGTTGCGGCGTGGCACCACGACCGCGCAGGCGTGTCCGCGGGCGCGGAGCACGCTCGCAAAGCCGGCGATGTGGTTGAGGCTATTGGTCGCGAAGTCGCCGTAGTTGACGAAAAGAAGATTCACTTTTTGAAAAGATCCCGGCGGTCGACCGGCAGCCGTGCCGTGATTGCAGGCAGGTTTAAATCGATAACCCAGGCCGGTGGCAACATCGGCAGCACGGGGTCGAAAGGACCGACCTTAGCAGGGTGGAGGCGAAGCCCCCACGCGGCTAGAGCTTGAAGCCCGCGGCAGCGGCGTCCCGGGCGAACATCTGCACCGTGTCGAGCGAAAGCGCGGTCAGATCCATGCCCAGGAGTTTGGCCGCCTTGCCCAGGATGTCATGTTGAACCGTGACGATGTCGCATCCGCAGGCTTCGGCCTGGAGGATGTTCAATACTTCGCGCACGCTCGCCCAAAGAAGTTCGGCTTTAGGCTGACCCTTGAGCAGAACCCGGCATTCGCGCATGATCGGCATTGGATCGACGCCGGTATCGGCGATGCGACCGGCAAAAACGGAGACCACCGAGGGGATCGCCGGGTTCAACGCCGCGGCCACGTCGCGCACTTGGGCGAGCGTAAGAATGGCGGTGATGTTGAGCTGAACCTTTTGTTGAGCCAGCTCGCGGATGAGCGGGAGGGACGGCTCGCCGCGGGAATTGGTGATCGGG
>JBEKQH010000427.1:0-3071 GCA_049519915.1 Opitutaceae bacterium | reverse complement strand
GGCCGTGCCGATCCACAACCGGCCTTCATTGTCTTCAAAAAGGCAGCGGATAGACTGGCTCTCGAACGCGGGCGTGTTGGCCATAATGAACGACACAAAGCGCACGCCGTCAAAACGTCCGAGCCCTCCTTCCGTCCCCACCCAAAGGTAGCCGTCGCTCGTCTGCAAAGCGGCGACGACATTCGGCTGCGGCAGCCCCAGTTCGAGGCCAAAAGAATCAAAATAGTAGGGCTCACCTTTTTTCGAACCGCTCGCCATTTCTGCGTCGCCAGCGGAAAACCCGGTGGTGACCACCCCGAAGAACAAGACCCAAGCCAACACCGAGCTCAATCGACGTTCCCTCCTTCCGAGCTTAAACGACTTCATATTGGCTAAATGGACGAAATCCATAGAGGGCGGCCTTCGATAAAAATTTTATTGAATGGTATAACAACTCCGGAGCTCAGGGGCTTTCAAACACAAGCGGGCCGGCGTACTGTACCGGAAAATTTTGGCCATTTGCACTGCAGAAGCTATCCCAAAATTGAAAATGTTCGCGCACGGCCGTCGCCTCTATCCTCCTGAGGAGAATTCCCCATTCCGATTGCGTTCGTTTTGCAAGCCGAGGATGGCCCGCGCGAAGATTGGCCGATAGGCGATGGCACGCTCGTCGCCGCCTAAACCAGACCGAAATTAATTTACGGACTTGTGCCGGGATTTAACCCGGGGAGACGGCGCGCCGAAATTGAGGTTGAAGTGGATGGGCGGTGCCGCAATCGCCGGCGAAGCCGTGTAGGTTGCCGGTGCAATCACGGGCGGAGCAGTCACCTCCGATTTGGCGACCGGAGCGGGAGACGATAATGCGGTCAGCACGAAGATCGCCACCACGGCAACGCCCACCGCCGCCGCGCCCGCGGGGATGAAGCGGTACCAGGGCGGCCGGTTTTCCCAGAGCTCAATCGCGTCAATCATGCGTCGAGCCTCGGCGTGCCGCGGATCCTTGTCCTGGAGCCGCCGCCACAAGGCCAGGGCCCGCGGAAAGTCTCCCGTGCTCGTGGCCAGGGCGGCGAGCGCGTGCAATTCGATGGGATCCTCCGGCGGGTTGCCGGACGACGTCAGAAGCGCCTGGGCCGCATCGATCTGCCCGTGCCGGGCCAGGTCGAGCGCTTTCGCCAGGTTGAGACTGGTGCCGATGGAGGCCGGAAATGGAGTTGAGTCAGCCATGGGAACAAAATTTAGCGGACCAGCGTGGAACCGTAGCCGAGAGCGGCCGACTCGGCCGCTTCGCCGGGAAGCAAATCCAGCAGTTTGAACACCGCTTGCTTGACGTCCTCCATCTGGCCCAGCTCCACCGCACGGCGTCCGGCTTTGACAATCAGGCCGGCCTTGGTCTGGTCGCGCATATGGGCGACCTTTTGGGCCAGGACCTCGAGCTGATCGGCCCACGCGTTGGGATGACGATAGAGAATCTCGGCGTATAATTCGGACAGCTCGGTGATCTTGCGCCTGAGCCGTTCCGCGTTCTTGCCGGCAATGATCTCGCGGGTCTGTCCGCCGAGCGCTTGCGCCCGGGCACGATCGGCGGCCTCGCCCTGGCCGGTGATAAGTTCGCCCAGTTGGGAGAGCCAGCGTTCGGCCTCCTGCACCGCCGCCGGCCACTCGAGCTGGGCGGCGATCTCATCGAGCTGGATCTTGAATTCCATGAGATCGTGCTGCGCGCGCAACAACGCATCGAAATCGGTCGTTTCACCCTGGGAGAGCGTGCGTTCCAGTTGCTGGCAAAGCGCGGACTTGGCCAGCGAGTCGATCTTATCCGCGGTCGCGCCCTGGCCGACCGCGCGTTGCTTTTGCAGCGCGGCAAAACGCAGGGTCTCCTGCGCCAACTCGTTGCGCAAGACACCCACGTCCGGCCGGCGAGCCCGGCCGCCGAGTTCGAGGGTGGCGGGGAATTCCTCGTCGAGCAGCGGCACGTAGGCGCGCACCGCCAGCAGGCGCGAGGCATCCATCTGGAGCGTGACGTCGATTTGGCTGCCCAGGGGCAGATCGCGCCGGAGATTTTTGGCTTCGATCTGGAGCGTGCCGATCAGCACGTTGCGATCGGCGCGATCGTGATTGCCCTCGACAATCGGGATGCGCAGAGCTTCGCCCGAACCGCCGCCATGCACTTCCCGCGAACTGCGATAAGGCTTCGTGCTCTTGGCGGGCAGGGGCTGGCCCTTGGTGAAATGAACGCTGACCTTGTTGTCCGCCGTCGCCACGCCGAGATGGTGGATGATGAGACGCGCCGCTTTCGCCGAGGGCCAGTTTGCCGCTGCGCCATTTTGATTGCTTGTTCACCAATTCGATCGTGCAGCCGGCCAACGAACTGCCGGGTGGCGGCAACACCCGGCCGCCGACGAGCGGCTCGGGATCCGCCCCCACCGGCTTTGCGAGGATTTCGACCTGAAATTCACCGGCCGCACGGGCCGGCGCCGGCTGGCCGGCCTGGCGCGGAACGGTCTGAGTGCTGGCAAAAATCGCCGCGCCGCGCGCGACCACGGTCAACGGATCGACCGTCAGATCGAGCGGGATCCCGAGCGTGCTTTGGACGGTCTCGCGAAAATAAGGCGCCATGGTCGGGCCGCCCACAAAGACCAGCTTCTCGACGGCCTCGGTCGCCACGTTCTTCTCGCGCAGGACCCGGCGGGCGATCTCCACCGCTTTGAGGATGATCGGGGTGACGACGCGGGCGACATCGGCGCGGGTAAGTTCGGTCTCGAAGGCGACAACGCGGGTGCTCGGATCCACTTGACCGAGCGAAATTTCGAGGCGGGCTTTCTCCTGGCGCGAGAGCTCGATCTTGGCGGATTCGGCGGCGGCTTTGAGCCGCCGCAAATCGTGCTGGTAGCGCGCTTCGCCGCGGCGGAAAGATTCGGCATGATACTCGGCCGCAATCCGCGGGGCGAGAATCTGTTCGACGATCGCCCAGTCGAGGTCGGAGCCGCCCAGGAAATTGTCGCCGCCATGGTTGACGACGTGCATGGTGCCGTCGCGCGAGGTGACGAGCGCGGCGTCGAAGGTGCCGCCACCGAAATCGAACACGAGCCAGCAGG
>JBEKQH010000426.1:0-4258 GCA_049519915.1 Opitutaceae bacterium | reverse complement strand
GCATTGAGCGGTTCGAGTAGTTCGCGAACAGGGGTTTTGCCGACGCGTTTAACGAAGGCGTGAAATTTTTCGTCCTTCTCGCGGTTCTTCACGTAAAATTCCGTCACACGGTCCACCGCGTCAGGCGCGCGTTTTGAAGGAATGGCGATGATCGGCAGGCCGTAGGAGCCGGCATTGTTCTCCCACTCGCCGCCCAACAAGACCTGGAAATGAGGGACTTTGTAGCCGTTGATCGTGCGGCTGACGCCGTAGAAACCGAGATCGGCCACATGATGACCGCCGCAGGAATTGAAACAGCCGCTGACCTTGACATGCAGCCCCTTGATCGCTTCGTCGAGTTGATAGCCCTTTTCAATCAGTCGGTTGCGCAGTTCGCCTCCCAGTCCGCGCGAAGACGAAATACCCAGTTTGCACGTGTCGGTGCCTGGGCATGAGGTGACGTCGACAATGGTGGCGGCCCCGGGCTGGGCAAGTTCGGCGGCGTCAAGGTCGGCAAATAGCGCCGGCAGATCCGCCTTGCTGACCCAGCGGATCAGGAAATTCTGCTCCACGGTCGTGCGGAGGGTGCCACGCGTATATTTGACCACGATGTCGGCGAGGGCGCGGAGCTGGTCGCCGGTGATATCCCCCAGCGGGAGCGCGACCGCCGCGGTGGCATAGCCCGCCTGGCGCTGGTCGCGCACGTTGTCCTTGATCCAATGGCGGAGTTTTTCGTCGCCGTTGACGGCCGGAAGTTCGCCGGGCGGACGCAGGGGCCCTTCTCCCGCTTCCTCAAGGCCCGGGAGCATGTTCAGCCAACGCGGGTCTTCGCGCAGCTCTTTGCGGGTGGCGAAAACTTCTTCGCGGAATTTCTCAATGCCCCATTTGTCGACCAGGAATTTAATGCGCGCGGAATTGCGGTTTTTCTTTTCGCCATGTTTGCCGAACACTCGGCAAACCGCCTGGGTGAGCGGCAGCATCTCCTCGACCGGAGCAAAATCCAGAAGAAGGCGCGCCTGGCGCGGCACCGGGCCGAGCCCGCCGCCGACGACGATCTTGAATCCGCGTTGGAGCCGGCCGCCGACCTCGCGAACGGCCGCGACATAGCCGATGTCGTGCATCTGGGCGAGACCGCAGGCATGCTGGGCACAACCGCTAAAGGCCGGCTTGAACTTCCGGCCGAACTCCATCGTGTCCGGATGCCCCATCAGAAACCACGCGAGCGCCTGGGCGTACGGGGTGACGTCAAAGGCTTCGTCCTGGCACACCCCGGCGATCGGACAGGCGGTGACATTCCGGACCGCATTGCCGCAGGCTTCGCGGGTTGTGATCCCCACCGCCGCCAAGCGGCGCATAATCGTCGGCGTATTTTCGATGTGGATGAAATGGAGCTGAAAATCCTGGCGCGTGGTGACGTGGGCAATGCCGTCGGAATACTCCTCGGCCAACTCGGCCATGACCTCGAGTTGCCGGGGATTGAGGCCGCCGAACGGAACCTTGATCCGCAGCATCCCGGGGGCGTCCCAAATCGTGCCCGGCCCCTTGGTCGGTTTTTCGGCGAACGGGAGTTTGCGACTCTCGGTGCCGTCGTAGCGGTGCCCATTGTCATAACGCTGGCCATAGGCCCCGCGGCGGAGGCGGGTCTCGGCAAAGACCTTTTCGTCGATCTTTCCCTGTTTGCGCAGCTCAATCTCCGTCTCAAATTGGTCGATCTCCTGCCCAAGCTGTTCCGGCAGTTTGCCTTCGAGACGATTCTTCCAAATTTTGTCGCTGGTTTTCATGCGCGGTTTTTTTTAGGAATAAACTCCGTCCAAATCGAATCGCCAATCAAATCTTTACTAAGCATACAAACTTATAACTATGGCCAACGATCACGCAAACAGGGTTTACGACTCCATCCTCGGCCTTTTGTCCAGCGAGGAGAACCCGACCCCGTTGGTCCGGATCAACAAGGTCACTCCGTTTAAGCACGCCCAGGTATACGCCAAGCTGGAATGGTATAATCCTTTCGGCGCCGTGAAGGATCGCGTAGCCGCGAATCTCGTGCGCGACGCCGAGGCCCGCGGCGTGCTCCAACCCGGCCAAAAACTGGTGGAGGCAACGTCCGGCAACACCGGACTCGGGCTCGCCATGATCGGAAACGCCAAGGGCTATCCGCTGGAAACTCCGCTCTCGGCCGCGATTCCCTTGGAAAAGCGGACGATCCTGCGATTTCTCGGGACCAAGGTCGTCGAGCTTGACGACTCGCTCTGCCCCGCGCCGGGCGCACCGGAAGGGGCCATTGCCGCTGCGCGCGCGACGGCCGGCCGGCCCGGCTACCGTTTGCTCGACCAATATGCGAACGAAGCGAATCCCGATGCCCATTACCGGACCACCGGGCCGGAAATTTGGCGGCAAACCCAGGGGCGCGTCACCCACTTCGTCGCCGCCCTCGGCACCTGCGGGACGATCACCGGCACCGGCCGCTATCTGAAGGAGAAGAATCCCGGCGTCAAAGTGCTCGGGGTCTGTCCCGAGGAAGGCCATGACATCCCCGGCGTGCGCAGCAAACGCCAGCTCGCGCAGACCAAGCTGTATCGTCCAACTGAATACAACGGGGAGGTCGAGGTTGCCGACCGCGAGGCCTTTGGCCTCTGCCTGCGCCTGAACCGGGAGGAAAGCCTCGTCGCGGGGCCCAGTTCGGGCCTGGCGCTCGCCGGGGCATTTCAGCTCGTGCCGGATGTACCCGGCGTGGTCGCGGTGGTGATCTTCCCCGACAACATTTTCAAGTATGCCTCGTCGCTTTGCCGGCATTTCCCCGAGTTGTGCCCGCCGGCCGACGGACCGGCCGCCGCGCCCGGCCAGCACGACCGCTTCGTGGAATCGCTGGTCGAGAACTTAAAGAACCCCTACGACTCCGTGTCGCCCACGGCCCTCAGCGAGGAGCTGAACCAATCGGCCAAACCGCTGGTCGTCGACGTGCGCCCGGCCGGCCAATTTGCCGAAGTGCGCCTCCCCGGTTCGATCAACATTCCGCAGGCGGAGCTGCCCGGGCGGACCGGCGAATTGCCGCCCGACCGTTCCTCGCCGATCGTGCTGGTCTGCGGCATCGGCAAATTTTCGAAATATGCGACGCTTTACCTGAAATCCATGGGCTACCGGAATGTCCGCAGTATGAAAGGCGGAATCAACGAATGGATCCGCAAAAACCAGCCGGTCGAACCGCCGACGGCTAAGTGAGTCGGAGTTTTAGCCACAAAAGAACGCAAAGACCACGCAGAGGCGGCATAGGCCCCAAAGTGACAATCCATTCGCGTCCGTCAGCTTTCGCCATGCGAAAGCTGCCCTTCGTAGCTCACAGAGCGAAGTAGGGCCGCGGTTAAAAAACGTCCGCCCTCAAATCGTGCATGCGCCGGCCGCGCCTGCGGCTTCCACCGCGGGCGCCTTTTCCTTTTCCGCCAGCACCGTGCGCAGGCAGAAATCGCCGAAGCGCTCCCCTTCGCCGCGTTCGACGGCATAGCGCTTGAGCATCGGCGCGAGCTGCGCAATCACCTCGTCGAGCGACAGGCTCGGCGCAAAGAGCCGGTTCAGCCGGCGGCCGTTGTAATCCGCGCCCAGATACAGCGCATATTTGTTCGGCGCTTTGCCGACCAGGCCGATCTCCGCCAGATAAGGCCGCGCGCAGCCGTTGGGGCAGCCGGTCATGCGAAGGCTGATCGCGTCGTGGCGTAAGCCGGCTTCGTCGAGGACGGTCTCGAGCTTGTCCAAAAATTCCGGTAATACTCGCTCGCTCTCGGCCAGCGCCAGTCCGCACGTCGGCAGCGCGACGCAGGACAGCGCGTTGAGCCGCACCCCCGATTGCCGGTTCTGACGTTCCAGGCCGTGGCAGGCAAGAATTTGTTCGATTGCGATCTTCTTCGCGTCGCTCACCCCGCTGATGGAAACATTCTGGCTTGGCGTCAGACGGAAGTCCCCTTCGTGGATCTGAGCGATCTCGCGCAATGCCGTTTTCATCGGCCAGCCGGGCGCATCCTTGATCCGTCCGCTGAGCACAAAAAGCATGAAAAACCAGGTGCCATCCACCGCGCGGTGCCAGCCGTAGTCGTCGGCAATGGTGGTGAATTCATACGGCCGCCCCGGCGCAAAACTCCAGCCGAGGCGGCGCTCGACCTCGGCCTTGAACCAGGCAAGACCCCGATCCTCGATCGTGTATTTGAGACGCGCATGCTTCCGGTTGGTGCGATCGCCATAATCGCGCTGCGTGGTGATCACCGCGCAGCCGACGTCGTTGACTTTTTCG
>JBEKQH010000425.1:0-2500 GCA_049519915.1 Opitutaceae bacterium | reverse complement strand
CAGGGGTTTGTCCACAAACACGGGCAGGCCGGCTTCCAGGAAGGGCTGCGCCATCTCGAAATGGGTTTCGTAATCGTCGCGGGCGATGATCACGGCGTCGACCGCGTGGAGAAACTCCCGATAGTCGGCGGCGGCGTGGGGAATGCGGCTGGCCGCGCACAGGCGCTTCGTGGCGTCCGGATATTGGGTCCAGGCGTGCGTGATCGTCCAGCCTTCCAAGCCGAATTCCGACGCGTGGCGGCGCCGGACATAGTCGTAAATGCCCGGCCAGCCCGCCGCCGCGAGCCCCTCGTCGGAGTAACCGTTGATGATGGAACTGTATGAGAAGGGGTGTCCGTTCCCTTCGCTGAGTCCGATGATTCCGAAGGTTTTCACCAGGTGGCCCACCCGCCGTCGACGCAGAGATTCTGGCCGGTGATATAACTGCCCGCGTTGGAGCAAAGCAGCGCGACCGCGCCCTTGAGTTCCTCGGGCTGGCCGATGCGATTCATGGGATTCTTGGACCCAAGCCGTTGCATGAATTCCTCGAACTTTTGGGTGGGGGGATGAGGGAAGGCCCCGGGGCTGAGCGCGTTCACGCGGATGCCATGGGGGGAAAGAAAACTGGCCAGATACTTCGTGAATTGGATCACGCCCGCCTTGGCCGCGCCGTAGCTCGGAGGATTGGCGAATTGCTCGCCGTCGTAGATCCGGTAGTCGGGTCCGACGTGACCATACATGGAAGCGATGTTGAGGATGACGCCCCGGGATTTTTTCAAGTCGGGGAAAGCGGCTTTGGTCAGACGAAACACCGAGTTTAGGCTCATGTTGATATCGTAATCCCAATCCGCATCGGTGATCGACTCCCAGGAGTTCTTTTTGCCCGACCAAGCATTGTTAACCAGGATGTCCACGGCGTTGAAATGTTCGTGCACCCGGTCGAAGAACGGCGCGATGGATTCCTTTTTCAACAGGTCCAGTTCCAGGGCGACGCCCCGGACCGCCCCGTCCGTCTGCCGGACGATCTCCTCGCATTTCTTGGCGCATTTCGCCTGGTCGCGGCTGGCCAGCACGAGGTTGGCTCCCAGTTCGGCGAGCGTCTCGCTGATGGCGGTGCCCAGATAGCCGGCGCCACCGGTGATGACCGCGGTTGTCCCTTTCAGGGAAAGCAGCTCGTGCAAGGATTTGTTCATGGGTTTGGTTTTTTCAGTAAGGCCTCAACGATTGCAAAATCAACGCTATCGTCGATATCCTGGGACCGATCCCTCGGCATCACGACCGCCGCGGACTTTCCGAGCAACAGGGACTTGGTTTCCTCCGCAAGCAAATTTGTCCTGAAGACATAGACGGCGCCGTTCAACTGGTAGGCGCGGGGCAGCTTTTGCCGCGGCAGCCACGGGACGGCGCCGGGAATGAAAACTTCGGGAATCCCGTCGACGATGCGCCACGCCCGATGGGGGTTCAGGTCGGCCTCTTTGAACGTCGCCACCGAATCGTTGCCGTCCTGCGCCAGGAGGTTTAGGCAGGCGCGAACGTCGTCCGCTGTGCGGAGCGGGCAGGTGGGTTCGAGCAAAATCATCCATTCGGGCTGCTCATGCTCGGTTTGAAGCGTTGCGATCAGGTCCTTAAGGGCGTCGATGACCAGCGCGTCGTCGGTCGCCAAATGCGGCGGCCGGGCATAGACTTCCGCGCCGTATTCCCGGCCGACCGAAGCGATCCGGCTATCGTCCGTCGAGACGATGACCCGGTCGATTTCGCCGACCTGCCGGGCGACCGCGATCGACCAGGCGATCAGCGGCCGGCCGGCCAGCGGACGGATGTTTTTGCCGGGAACCGTCTTGCTGCCTCCGCGGGCGGGGATGACGGCGATGACTCTTTTTCCATTCAGCATAGAAGCATAGGCTATCCGGGCCGGACCGGGCCGGATAGCGGGCGGTCAAGTCAACGTTGTGCGAACCCCCAACCGATTGAGATTTTCGAGCGCCTTGCGGTATTCGGTCCACTCGCCGGTGTCGGTCCAGGCGTTTTCGCCGATGGGAAATACGCCGATCCGCCCTCCCGCCGCCTTGATCCGTTGCATGAAGTCGGGCATGTCGCAGGCTGCATTCTCCGGGATCAGGCCGAGGCGGTCGCGTCGCACGACATACATTCCGGTGTTAACGAGGAAACTGTATTGAGGTTTTTCCGTGATTTTGGCGAGGCCGCCGCCGGCTTCGAGCTCGCACACGCCATACGGGATGTGATAATCTTTCAGCGAAGCTACCAGCGTCATGTCGTAGCCATGGCTGGAGTGAAAGGCGACGAGTTCGGCATAATCGGTCTGAATGACGATGTCGCAGTTCGTGACGATAATCGACGCGGGGGTGCCGGTGCGGAGCGACCGAAGGCTGCCGGCCGTGCCGCGCGGTTCCGTTTCTTCGATGTAGTCGACCGAATAGACCGGCGCCAATTCTTCAAAAAAAGATTTTATAATCTTGGACTTGTAGTTGATCGAGAGATGGAAGCGATCCACGCCGTAGGG
>JBEKQH010000424.1:0-2502 GCA_049519915.1 Opitutaceae bacterium | reverse complement strand
CCTACGGAGCTACAGCTCAAGGCAAGCGCCGGGCGCCGCTGAGGCAGTTGAACGCCGCGAACATCCCTCCTTCGCCCGCTCGATTGGCTCAAGGCTTTGAGCCTGTCGGGCGGGCTTCGCAGGGCACGGCCAACATCGAACGCCCAATCCAAACCTCCAACCCTACCGAATGGACTGGAATCTCATGGCATGGAAATCTGTCTCCGATCCGTTCCTGGCTTTCGGGGTTCCTGCTTCTATCAATCCGTATTTGCGTTCGTCTGCGTGTTAGAAACAAGCGTTGGCGGGTTGGGCGCGTTATCCGTTGCTAACGCGCCGATAACCTCTGGATTGTCATCCAGCGAAAGCGAAGGATCTCACCCGACCGGAGATTCCTTGTTTTCCTCGGAATGACAGACGGCGGATAATCCGCCGTGGGCCGGAATTCAAACTATCACCGGTTCGCGTTCTGCGGGCTTCGTTTTGTCACACGGCTTGGCGGAGGAAGGGATAGTCGGTGTAGCCTTGCGATCCAGGCGCGTAAAAGGTCGAGGGATCGGCCTCGTTGAGAGAAGCCCCTTGGCGAAACCGCTCGGGGAGATCCGGGTTCGCCAAAAACGGCACGCCAAACGCGACCGCGTCGGCTTCTCCTGCGGCCAGCACTTGATTCGCGGTGTCCAGGGTAAATCTCTCGTTGGCGATATAGCGGCCGCCGAAAGCCGTTTTTAACTGCGGGCCGATGCGGTTTGGCCCGAGCGCCTCGCGGGCGCAAATAAAAGCCAGGCGGCGCCGGCCGAGTTCGCGTGCCACGTATCCAAACGTGGCCAGCGGATTCGAGTCTCCCATATCGTGGGAATTTCCGCGCGGAGCCAGATGCATTCCGACGCGATCGGAGCCCCAGACGGAAATCACGGCGTCGGCGACTTCCAGCATAAGGCGGGCGCGGTTTTCGACCGGGCCGCCATAATCGTCGGTGCGCCGGTTGGTCTTATCCTGGAGAAACTGATCGAGCAAATAACCGTTGGCCCCGTGGATCTCGACTCCGTCAAAGCCGGCCCTTTGCGCATGTTCGGCGCCTTGTCGGTCGGCCTCCACAATGCCGGGAATTTCTTCGAGCTCCAACGCCCGAGGCGTGACAAACGGTTTCTCGGGCCGCACCAGGCTGACATGCCCGGCGGCCGCGATGGCGCTGGGCGCCACCGGCACGGCGCCGTCCAAGAACATGGGATCGGAGATGCGTCCGACATGCCAAAGCTGAAGCACGATGCGCCCGCCGGTCTTGTGCACCGATTCGGTGACAAGTTTCCACCCTTCCACCTGGGCCGACGACCAGATGCCCGGCGTATCGGCGTAACCCACGCCCATCGGAGTGACCGATGTCGCCTCGGAGATAATCAGCCCGGCGGACGCCCGTTGGGCGTAGTATTCGGCCATCAACGCATTGGGGATACGTTTGGCGCCCGCCCGCGCGCGGGTTAGCGGAGCCAGGACGATGCGGTTGGGAAGTTCCCAAGCCCCGATCCGGACAGGATCAAATAGAGTAGGCATGTAATTTGTCGTTTGAATTTTGATATTTATGCTGGAGCGCAGGTTGGGCGGATTATCCTTATCCGCCGCGTTCGGATTTAACAGTGTCTAGGGCGTTTTATTTCAAAAACACGCCCTAATCGTCGCCCTAAAATTATTCGCGGTTATCGGAAGGCCTTTGCGAGGGGTGCTTTTCGGCTGCGTTGTAAGCCGAGAAGACAATGATCGCTGCGATGGGCGCGATCAAAGCCGTGAGAATAAGGAAAAGTATCATAATGGAAACCTCCGACTGGTGGGTCGTTAGTATCTAAAGATTGGCCGTGGGTCGTTAACTCTGGGCCTTCGGCTCGATTCTTGTTGTTTGCTGCCTGTCACGTGTTACTTGGTTTTTCAGCCTTAGGCCCACGTCGCATTTAATGCGCGGGGGCCGAGCCGGCCGGTTTGGCGGGACGGCAGAGAAACGCCGCCACCGTTGCGCTGATCAGCACGAGTCCGAGCACGTGAAAGCAATCGTTGAAGGCCATCAGCGTCGCTTCGCGCCGGACGATGGCGTCGAGCGCGGCGATGGCCTGTTGGCCGGCCGTATAGGTGTCGCTTCCGGCCGCGACAAATTTTTGCGTGAGCGAGCTGAGGCGTTCTTGCGTCAGCGGGTTGTAGATGTTGACGGCCTCGCCGAGGCGGTTGGAATGAAACCGCTCGCGGACCGTAAGCAGGGCGGACAGCAAGGCGATGCCGATCGAACCGCCGAGATTGCGCATCATATTGAAAAGTCCGGAGGCGCCCGCCGCCCTTGAGGCAGGGAGGCCGGCGGTGGCGAGGGCGGACACCGGGACAAGAATGAAGGGTTGTCCAAGCGCGCGCACGAAGAGCGACCAGCGCAATTGGTCATGGGCAAAATCGGCCGACATCGACGTGTTGAGCAGGCAGCTCGCGCCGAACATCAGCAGGCCGTAGGCAATCAGCCAGCGCGAGTCGATGCGTTTCATGAACCAAGGG
>JBEKQH010000423.1:0-2505 GCA_049519915.1 Opitutaceae bacterium | reverse complement strand
GCTCGATGCCCGAACCCGCGTCGAAGATCGATGACGTCTTGTCGTGGATAAAGTCGCTCGAAACCACCTCATCGGTGGTGTAAGCGAGAATGCCCTTCAAATAAGTTTCGCTCGCGCGTTTCATGGCCTCGCTGATCTCCTTGTAGGAGGTCGGCTTCACGGTTTTCACCGTGAGATCGACGACCGATACGGTCGGGGTCGGCACGCGGAAAGACATGCCGGTAAGCTTGCCTTTGACCTCCGGGCAAACCAGCCCGACGGCCTTGGCCGCACCCGTGGTGGAGGGAATGATGTTGATCGCCGCGCTGCGGCCGCCCTTCCAGTCCTTCTTCGAGGGGCCGTCCACGGTCTTTTGCGTGGCGGTGTAGCTATGAATGGTCGTCATGAGGCCTTCCTCGACGCCAAAGCCTTCCTTGAGGAGAACGTGCACCACCGGGGCGAGACAGTTGGTCGTGCAGGAAGCGTTGGAAATGATGTGGTGCTTGGCGGCATCGTACTTCGAGTCGTTCACGCCCATCACAATGGTGATGTCCTCGCCTTTGGCCGGCGCGGAGATGATGACTTTCTTGGCGCCCGCGGCCAGATGGCCCTTGGACTTCTCGGCTTCGGTGAAGAGGCCGGTCGATTCGATCACCACCTGCACGCCCAAAGCGCTCCAGGGAAGTTCCGCCGGCGTCTTGGCGCTGACGACCTTGATGTCATGGCCGTTGACGACGAGAACGTCGGCCTCGGGCTTGTCGGGCGAAGATTTCTTCGATCCGACCGTGCCGTTGAATTTTCCCTGCGTGGAATCGTATTTGAGCAGGTAGGCGAGGTTGTCGGCCGGGACAATGTCCCCGACGGCGACAACGTCGAATGCGGTGCCGAGCAGACCCTGCTCGACAAGAGCGCGAAATACAAGGCGGCCGATGCGGCCGAACCCATTGATGCCAATTTTCACTGCCATGGAAGACTCCGTTTCTGTGTGTGGTTGATTACGAATTAAGGATGTATGCGTCTAAACACGAAGGAACCAACAAAGACCGCGTCTCTCCGCTTGGCAAGAGCCAATGCAGGCGGCACAGGTTTCAAGTTCCAGGTTCCAAGTTCCAAGTTCGCCGCAAATTCTTGCGACTTGCCACTTGATCCTTGTTACCTAAGCGCCGTCATAGGCGCTAGGTTTCGCTCGCCCAGAGGCCGCAGCCCAGCGGGGGCAAAAACAACTCCGCTTCAACCGGATGGGGAGGCTGACGCGAGCCGGGGCCAAAAAACCGCTCGTGGTCGGCCAGCTGCCGCCACGGGGCCGAGGCGGCCGTTTCGTCGAGGGTAACGACCGCGTCGTTAAGCGTGGGATTGACGGCGAAAAGCAGGCGCAGCGGTCCGCGGCTGCGGTCGGCGTTGTAGATCACGGCGGCGGGGGTCGAACCGGCGGCGAAAAAAAACTGGAAATAGGTATCGTCCGGTCGGGAAAAAAGCCGGAGCAAGCGTCCCTGTTCGCTGCGCCGAAAGGCGATCCAGTCGGCAAAATACGCGTGGGTGGACGGGAACCGATAGAGCCGGCGATAGTCGAGGGCGTTGAGTTCGCCCTGCTGGTAAGTGTTGTTCACGCCGCGTTTCGAACGCAAAAAGTCCTGCCCCGCGGAAATCATCGGGATGCCGATGCTGGCGAACAGGATCGCCGCCATCAGATGGGTGCGCCGACGGTCGTTGGCGGTGGGTAAGAATCCGTTATAACCCGCATTTTCAGTGATAATATCTATCCAGGTCCGGTCGTCGTGCGACTCGGTGTAGTTCACGGTTTGCGCCGGCCACTTGGCAAAATGCCAGGGCGAACCCTTGAGAAAGTACTCAAACCCCTCGCGGGTGCCGCCGCCGCGCACGAATTCACGCAGAAAATCACGGTAGCCGTCGTTCCACGAGGCCCAGCCGGTACCGCGCAGAGCGCCGGCGATATGACCGCGAAAACTCCACGGCTCGCTGATAAGCACGATATCGGATTTCACGTTCTTCAACGAGGCTTCGATCTCGCGCAGCACGTCCAGGCCGATGAGGTCGGCGAGATCGAAGCGAAACCCATCCACGCCGTAGGTCTCGATGAGGTGCGCGCAACTGTCCACGATGAGCCGGGTGGCCATGGCAGAACGGGCGCGCAGGTCGTTCCCGCAGCCGCTCCAGTTCGCGAGCTTCCCGTCGTCGTCCTGCTCGAAGTAATAAAGCTTGTCGATGAGCATGAGGTGCGCCGGCTCGCCCACGTGATTGTAGACCACATCGAGCAACACCGCCAGGCCGCGCCGGTGAAACGCGCGTACGAGTTCCTGCAATTCGTGTACGCCGGAGGCGCGCGCCGGGTCGAGCGAATAGCTGCTCTCCGGCGCGAAGAAATTATTCGTCATGTAGCCCCAGTGGTATTCCTCGGGTGTTTTGTTATCGAATTCCTGCACCGGCTGCAGTTCGACCGCGTTCACACCAAGCTTGTGCAGGTAAAACTCCGGACTTTGCACCCACTTGGTCAGCCCCGTGAAGCCT
>JBEKQH010000422.1:0-2514 GCA_049519915.1 Opitutaceae bacterium | reverse complement strand
TTGAAAAAGCCGAAATTAAGCGGCGGCAGGATGGTCGAACCGTCGTAGTTGGGTAGGAATTGAGCCAGGGCCCAGAGGGAAAAGCTGACCGCCAGAACCAACCAGCGCCGTCCGTTTTGCAGCGCGCCAAGCACCACCGGCAGCAACATCACGAACACGCAGTACATCGGGAGGATGTCGAGCAGGCCGGGTTGATAGATCAGCAACGGCCCGAGGGCGAAGGCGAGCAGCGGATGATCCGTGAAAAGCGGCGGGGAAGTATCGGAGTGCGTCCCCGTAATCCAGGCGTTGAGAGCCAGGACGGCGAACGCCGTAAAATAAGCCACGAGCTGCCATCTGTAAATCAAACCGGCCCGGCGCCACACCGTCGCCCGTAAATTGCTTGCGCCGTCGCGCAACAACCGGCGCGTGTAAACAAAGCCGGCGAGCACCCCGGACAAAAACACAAAGCCTTCCGCCGACGAAACGATGCCCACGCCTTGGTCGGTTAAGGCGCGCAACTCGCTCGGCAAATGGTTGACCGCCATGGAAACAAGCATGAGGCCTCGCAATGAATCAAAGCGAATGTCCCGGGCGGGCTTGGCCATGGTGGGTGCGATTGCTTGCATGCGTGAAAGGACTAGACGCCGGTAATTGGTATAAGTTTCCTCCTGCCTGATATAATCTGTTCGATGTTACGCTAGCCAAGCAGGAATCGTGCGCAACAAAATCAGCCGGAATGCCGGGATTTCGGACGGCGAAAGTAACCGCGCTAATGCCGTGTCTCACGCTCGTAAAATTTGCTTGTCATTGGCGACGTTGTCCCGGCGGTTGAGTCCCGGGGCTTAGGGCGTGTTGTCGAAATAAAGCGACACGCGTTCTATTTCGACAACACGCCCTAAGCTCCGGGACAACGTTTTCCTTGCCGCGCAGCCCGCGAATGCCTTCGATTGGACACTTTTCCCCATGAAAATCCTCGTTGCCGACAAGATCTCACCTAAAGGAGTTGCCTATCTGCGCCAGCAGCCGGGCTTTGACGTGGTCGAGGCCTACGGTTCGTCTCCGGCCAAAATTCTTGAACTCGTCAAGGATGTGCATGCCATTGCCGTGCGCTCCGAGACCAAGGTCACCCGCGAAGTCTTTGCGGCGGCGCCTTTGTTGAAAGTCGTCGGGCGGGCCGGCGTGGGCGTGGACAACGTCGATGTCGAGGCGGCCACCGATCACGGCGTGGTTGTGATGAATACTCCGGCCGGCAACACGGTGGCTACCGCCGAGCTCACCTTTACCCATCTTCTCTGCGGCGCACGCCCAGTGCCGCAAGCCGCCGCCTCGATGAAGGCCGGCCAGTGGGACCGCAAGAGCTTCAGCGGCATCGAGCTGTTCAAAAAGACCCTCGGCATTGTCGGACTCGGCCGCATCGGCGGCGAAGTGGCCAAGCGCGCCCAGGCCTTCGGCATGCGGGTGCTGGCTTACGATCCCTACCTGGCGCCGAGCCGCGCCAAGGCGATCCAGGTCGAGGCCGTCGCGCTCAATGAGCTTCTTGCACAGTCGGACTACATCACCGTGCACATGCCGCTGACCGACGATACGCGCTACATGATCGACGAGGTGGCATTCGAGAAATGCAAGAAGGGTCTGCGTATTTTCAACTGCGCCCGGGGTGGTATCATCAAGGAAACCGCGTTGCTTGCCGCGCTCAAGTCAGGCAAGGTGGCCGCGGCCGGACTCGACGTTTACGAGGACGAGCCGCTGGCGAAAGAAAGCGAGTTTCGGGCGCTGCCTAATGTGGTGCTTACGCCCCATCTCGGAGCCTCGACGGCCGAAGCCCAGGATGCCGTCGGCGTCGAAGTCGCCGAGCAGATCGCCGATGTACTGGCCGGCGGCGTGATCCGCAATGCGGTCAATATGCCTTCGATCGACGCCAACGCCCTCAAGATTCTTGGGCCCTATCTCGACCTCGGCGCGAAGCTCGGGGCGCTTGTCCAGCAGATCGCTCCCCCGCAAATCGCCACGCTTCGCGTCACCTATTGGGGCAAGATGGTCGATCTCGACGCCGAATCAGTCACCCGTTCGATTCAACGCGGTTACCTCCGCCGCATCAGCGGCGACGAAGTCAATTTCGTCAACGCCCCGGTCGTGCTGCAACGTCTCGGCGTCCATGTCGAGGTCGTGAAATCGGCCGGGGACAGCGACTACACCGAGCTGATCGCGGTCGATGCCGTGGCGCCGGACGGAGTGATTTATTCGGCCCAAGGCACGCTCACCGGCAAAACCAGCCAGCCGCGCATCGTCGGTATCAACGGACGCGAGGTCGAAGTCGCCGCCGAGGGCAAATTGCTCGTCCTCGAAAATATCGACCAACCCGGCATGGTCGGTACGGTCGGAATGATTCTCGGCAAGGACAAGGTCAACATTGCCGACATGTCGCTCAGCCGCCTCACCCCCGGCGGCACGGCCTATATGGTCGTGCGGGTGGACACCGAACCGAGCGACAACGCGCGCAAGGAAATCAAGAACCATCCCGCCATCAAGCAG
>JBEKQH010000421.1:0-2515 GCA_049519915.1 Opitutaceae bacterium | reverse complement strand
ATCTTCTGCTCCACCGTGCCGTGGGG
Source organism: Opitutaceae bacterium (assembly GCA_049519915.1). Classification (GTDB taxonomy): domain Bacteria; phylum Verrucomicrobiota; class Verrucomicrobiia; order Opitutales; family Opitutaceae; genus DASRHD01. The sequence goes on along the minus strand of JBEKQH010000421.1, from coordinate 2,489 downwards.
CACCATCTCCCCTCCGATCTTTGAAAACCGCGAGAGGCGGCCCTCGATATAAAGAAAGCCCGCTTCGTCGAAACGCCCTAGGTCGCCGGTCACAAACCATCCGTCGCGCAACGCCTCCTGGGTCTTGGCATCGTCCTTAAGATAACCCCCGAAGATATTCGGGCCGCGAAACAAGAGCAGGCCGGCCTCGGTTGGCGGACGCTCCGCCCTCGTATCGGGATCGACAATGCGGGCCGTCATGCCCGGCAGCATGCGTCCGACCGAGCCCAGCCGCTTGCCTTCCTGCGCTTCCGCCGTCGTCGCCGGCACGGGAGGATCCGGCTGGTTGATATTCGACACCGGCGCCGTCTCGGTCAGGCCATAGCCTTGCATGATCTCCAAACCGAATTTTTCAAGAAACCCGTCATAAAGTTCACGCGGCATTTTTTCCGCCCCGGAAACGACCAGCGTCAGCGAAGCCAGTTCTTCCCGCGCGGCTTTCTTCAAGAATGGACGGAGGAAGGTCGGGGCGCCGACCAGCACCGAGGCGCGTTCGGCTTTGATCGCGTCGACGATCTTTCGGGTATCCAGCGGGCCGGGCACCGTGGCCACCCGGCAGCCGCGCAGGAGCGGATACCAGAGCATGACCGTAAAACCGAAACTGTGAAACAGCGGCAGGGAGGCCAGCATCGTGACGGTTTTCGGCAGGATCGAGAGGCAGGAAATTTGGGCGCAGTTCGCGAGCAGGTTCCGATGCGTAAGAATGACGCCCTTCGGCTCGCCCGCGCTGCCGCTCGTGAAAAGCAGCGCGGCCTCCTCGCGGTCTCCCATGCGCGGCAGACCGAGCAGCGAAGCGAGCCAAGGTCCCGGCAACAGCCAGACCGCGACCAGCCACGGAAAAATCGCGCGTTTGCCACCGGCCGCCGCCAACTCTTCGCGCAGATCGAGGGTCCGCGCGGGCCAGGGGAAAGCCGGCACCCTCGCCCGCATCGCCTCCGCGGTGATGACAGTATCGACTTCCGCAATCTGCAGGCTCGAAACAAGGGTGGCGGAGCCAGCCGTAAAATTGAGATTCACCGGGATCTTGCCCGCGAAGACAACCGCGAGGTTGGCGATGGCCCCGCCCGCACCGGGCGGCAGGACAATACCCACGCGGCGCGCCGGCACGGTCTGGCGCAAACGGCGCGAAAGCGCCGCCGCCGCCGCAAAAAGCTGCCCAGCCTTCACTTCGCGGCGACCGACCGTGCGGTCGACAATTTCGACCCGGTTCGGCCGGTGGGCGAGCTGGCGCACCACCTCGCGGCCAAGATGCCGGCGCAAGACGGGCCGCTCTGCGAAAGCTTCCTCCCCGAGATCGAGCAACGCCCGCCGGACGGCGGCGCCATCGGCCCGAGGCGGCGCCAGCGGTTCGCCAAAGGCGACGCAGACGGGCGTGGGCATGAGCCGCGGCGATTTCCAGATATATTTGTTGCCGGAAAATGAGAACACGGAACCCCACAAGCCGTCGATGGCCACGGGCACGACCGGGACCTCCGCCTTGCGCGCCATCAGTTCGAAACCGCGCTGGAGCTCCATCAGTACGCCGGTGCGCGAAATGCTGCCTTCGGGAAAAATGACCACGACCTCCCCCGCCTGAAGCACGCGCACAATGCGGCGCGTGCTCTCCAGCGCGCGCTGCGGCGAAATGGGAATCGTCCCAGTAAACCGATATAGCCAGCGATAGAATAGGTGGGTGCGGGCCAGCGACTCGTGGCCGACAAAACGGATCGGCCGGGGGCAGGCCATCTGGAGCACAATCACGTCAACATAGCTCAGGTGATTGGCCAACAGCAGCACGCCACCGGTCTTGGGCAGCCGTTCCGCCCCTCGCACCCGCACGCGATAAAGCAGCCGGGCGACAGACAGCACAAAGACCTCCGGCAGGCGCAAGAATATGGAGCGGCGCGGGGCAGTGGGCATGGGGATTTGCGATCTGAGCTTTGAAATCTGAGACTTCAAAGCTTCCGACTCCACTTTTGGGCGCCGGCCTCGAGCGCGACCAGCGACGCCATGGCCTGTTTCATCCCGGCCGCCGGGAGACCGGCGACGACCTTTCCCACCGCCGCCAGGTAAAGCGGCCAGACCCGGGCCCAAAGCTGCCGCCCGCTTGCGGTCAGCAGGACCCGGTGGATGCGGCGGTCCTGCCGGTGATCTTCGCGCCGAACCCAACCGGCCTTCTCCATCCGGTCAAGCAACCCCGTCACGTTCGAGCGGTCGACGAGCAGCACGTCGCCGAGCTCGCGCTGGCTCATGCCCTCCGGCGCGTTGGCCAGAACGTTCAGCACATTGAACTGGGCTTCCGTCACCCCGAGCGGACGTAAGAAATGCTGGCTCTCGCGCAACAGCACTCCGCCGGTGGCGAGCACACGGTTGATAAAATCGACTCCGAGAGAGGCGGTCATGGGAGTGGTTTGCATAACAATGGTTGATATGTCAATTATTTTATTCACCTCACCGGTCGCGCCCGAGCC
>JBEKQH010000420.1:0-2518 GCA_049519915.1 Opitutaceae bacterium | reverse complement strand
ACCATGGTCGGCTACGCCTACATGATGGAGTTCTTCATCGCGTGGTATGGCGCGAATCCGAATGAAGGCTTCACCTTTATCAACCGCGCCTTTGGCCCTTACGCCTGGGCCTATTGGATCATGATCACCTGCAACGTCGTCACGCCGCAGCTCTTCTGGTTCAAAAAGATCCGCCAGAATATTCCGCTGGTTTGGATCCTTTCGCTCTTCGTCAACGTCGGCATGTGGTTCGAGCGCTTCGTCATCATCTGCACTTCGCTGACCCGCGACTTTCTGCCCTCGAGCTGGGGCTATCTCTCCCCGACGATCGTGGACATCTTCACCTTCTTCGGCACGTTCGGCGTGTTTTCCGTGCTCTTCCTCCTCTTCATCCGCTTTCTGCCCATCATGGCGATTGCCGAACTCAAGGCCGTCACGCCGCAGGCCGATCCCCATGCGGGCCACGAGGCTCACTAAACCTTTTCCGCCATGTCCTCGCCAACCCACGGATTGATCGCCATGTTTGAGACGCCCGCCGCCGTCCTGCATGCGGCGGAGAAAGTGCGCGCGGCCGGCTACCGGTCCTGGGATGTCCATTCGCCGTTTCCCATCCATGGCATCGACCGCGCGATGGGCACGAAACGTTCCCGGGTTCCGCGCATCTCCCTCGCCGGCGGCATCACCGGCTTCTGCACCGGCATGTCGCTGATTTGGTACACGGATGCTTTCGATTACCGGTTGACGGTCGGCGGCAAGCCGTTGTTCAGCCCGCTCTTCGCGTTTCCGGTCTCCTATGAACTGACGATCCTGTTCACGGCTTTTGCGACCATCATCGGCATGTTCATCCTCAACGGCCTGCCGATGCATTATCACCCTGTGCTCAAATACCCGAATATCGACCGCGCGACCAACGACCTGTTCTATATCGTCATCGAGTCGCGCGACCCGAAGTTCGACCCGCAGGCCACCCGCGCGCTTCTCGCCGAAATCGGCGGCCAGGCCATCACCGAACTCGAGGACTGACTCTCATGCGCACGGTTTACCTCGTCACCTTTTTTCTCGTGGTGCTCCTGATCGCGGGCTACGGCTTTCGCGGCACGTTGTTTACCAAACCGCCGATGGATGTGTTTCCGGAGTGGATGTTTCCCGGCATGAAACGCCAGGCCAAATACAAGGCGCAGGCGGCCAGTCCGTTTTTTGCCGACGGGCGCGCCGATCGGCCGTTGCCCGACGGGGTTGTGCCGGCCGGTTACGGGCCGCTTGCCCGGCCGTGGTCGGGTGATCTCCCTCTCCTCCAGGGCAAGAATCCCGACGGCTCGTTCGCGCGCGGTTTTCCGGCATCGATCGTCGTCGACGACAAATTCATGGAGCGCGGCCGCGAGCGCTACACCATCTATTGCTCGCCCTGCCATGGCGGACTTGGCACCGGCAAGGGGATCGTTTCGCAATACGGCATGGCGCCCGCGAATTTTCAGGACGACCGCATCCGCCAGATGGCCGAAGGGGAAATTTTCAACACCATCACCCACGGCAAGAGCACCATGCTGTCCTACGCCGACAAACTCGCGCCCACGGACCGCTGGGCCGTCATCGCCTACGTGCGCGCGCTCGAACGCGCCCGCGGCGGCGCGGCGGCCGACGTGCCGCCGGAACATCGTCAGGAGCTTGGACTAAAATGAGTACCGAAGCCGCACCGATTCCCGCCGATCTTCCCATCGACATGCCTGCGTCCAAAACCAACCTCGCGCTGGCCGTCGGCCTGGCCGGCATCGGCCTTACCGTGGGCGGCGCGGCGGTGTGCGGCGTGCCGGTCGTCGCCTTTTCCTGGCTGGTCGGCCTCATGTTCTGGACGGCCATCGCGCTCGGCATGCTGCTCTTCATCATGATCCAGCACGTCTTCGATGCCGGCTGGGGCGCGGTCATCCGCCGCCAGTACGAACACGGCCTCGCCGCCTTCAAGTGGCTGGCCTTGCTTTTTATCCCGCTGCTGGTGGTCGCGCTGGTTTATCCCAAGCTCGCGCCGTGGCCGTGGATGGACGCGTCCCGCGTGGTCGAGGGGCACACCGTCGCGCACGATGTCGTTTACCATAAGAAAGAGGCGTTCCTGAACCTGCGGATGTTCACTTTTTGCTCGGTGCTTTTCTTTGGCCTCTGGATCTGGCTGTCTGCCCGCTTGCGGCGCGCTTCGTTTTCACAGGACGCCGACGGCGATCCGCGCTGGACGCACATGAACCGCGCGACGTCGGCTTTCGGCATCCCGCTGACCGCGATCTCGCTCACGTTCGCCGCCATCTTTTGGATGAAGAGCCTCGAATACCACTGGTTCTCCACCATGTACGGCGTCTACTATTTTGCCGACTGCATGCGCGGCGCCCTCGCTTGCGGCGTCCTGATCATGCTGTGGCTCTATCGACGCGGTGATTACAAGGGGATACTCAACCCCAATCATCTCCATTCGATCGGGCAGCTCATGCTCGCCTTCACCGTCTTCTGGGGCTACATCGCGTTTTCCCAGTATTTCCTCATTTGGAACGCCAAC
>JBEKQH010000419.1:0-2525 GCA_049519915.1 Opitutaceae bacterium | reverse complement strand
CGGAAGGAGTAGCTGGCGCTGGTCACCGGACTGGCGGTGAGGCCGCTCTCGTAGGCGATGGCCGGGAGTGTGGTCGGCGCGCCGATCGAAACCGGGACGGAGTAAACCGTGCCGGAGGTTTCAGTCGGCGTGCTGCCGTCGGTCGTATAGCGGATCGAGGCGCCGGAGGTCCCTGTAATGAGAGTCACGGCCACCTTTTTTCCGCTCGGATAAACTCCTGCCCCAGGAAAAAAGACCGGGGCGAACACTTGTGAAGACAAGCTTCCGCCCACGGCCGGGACGAGCGTGTTGGCAATCGGCGTGCCCAAACCGGTGACCAGATCGTAGCCGGGACCGGCCGAGTCACCATCGTTCCCCGAAACTATGTCATGATAATAACCCGCGTAGTTCTCAGCCGCAAGCGCATAGAAGACGCCGGGCCCCGAGTTGACCGATCCCGAACGCAGGGAATTCGCGAGCGCAGAGAATGCGGCCCAGCAGGGGCAGCTCAGGCTCGTGCCGCCCCATTGTCCCCAGCCATATCCGGTTAGATAGACAGGAACCCCGGTGCTGGGATCGGCCTCGAAGGCCACATCGGGAACGCCGCGTCCGGGGCCGCTCCACCAGCCGGCCTGATAACTCGGGACCGCTTCATAAACGCTGGCGCCGCCGCCGCTGCCCGACCAGGCCGTCTCCGAGCCATAATTGCCCGATGAATCGAGATAGAGGGTGGTGCCGCCGACGCCTACCACATAGGGTGAACACGTGGGATAGTTTACGCCTTCCCCGTCATCACCGGATGAAACGAAAAACGTCACTCCCGGGACGTTGAAATGAAAATCAGAGGTTCCTTCCGTGGAATATTCCGAGTTGGACCAGCTCAGGGAAACCTGGGACGCCCCAAGGCTCGCGGCGTAATCGACCGCGGCGAGGAGATCGGTGTTGTCATCCGATTGGGCAATAACGAGGGCAATCGTCGCGCCGGGAGCCATGGCGTGCGCCCACTCGACATCGAGCGAGGTTTCATTTGCCCAACCGGGATAACCGGGATCAGCCGGGGGCGTGCCTTGCGGATAATATACCTGGACGGCGGTGCCCGGCAGGCCAAAGGCGGTGCAAAATGTATTTAAATCTGCTTGGATGGTAGAGCTGCCGTACGCGTCAACGATCGCGATGATCTGGCCTTCTCCCGTGGTGTTAAGCCGGTCAAATCCATAGGCGTGCCACATTTGTTGGGGCGTATAGCCATTGCCCGTTGGGCTCGACGAATCCGAGGGCAGACTCGCTCGATGCAGCGGCGCGTGCATCTTGAGGCCGGGCGGGATGATCTCGTTGCGCAGGTCGGCGGCGCGATCGGCCCTGAGCAGGCCGGCGGCGGTGGACAAGGCAAGAAGACAACAGGTGAGTGAACGCAGTGGGTTAATTTTAATTTTCAATTTTGTATTAGTTAAGATTTGCTACCCCATTAGAAACAACGAGGGCGCAAACGGGGCCTCTTGCTAGGGGCGTTGGCAGGCAATGCCAGTTAATAGCGAAGGATTCGGGAAAACATAAGCTTCTCTAATTTGTTTTAATTTAATAACTTGCAATACCACGTGGTGGCATTCTACCCGGCTGTTTGCAGCACGGCGCCCACCGGACCCGCCTGAGAGGGAAGCCGAGGGAATCCCGTTGGAACATAGGACGGGCATTGCTCCATCAGAGTCGGCCGACCCAAATAGGATTCTAGCTAACCATTTTAATTAGGAAACCAGGAAGCCGGGAACCGGAACGGTTCTGAATGCCTTTTTGCCACAAAAGAGCCCAAAGAACTCAAAGACCAATCCAAAGGGATTTAGGCAGAAATCAGGAGTCAAAACCTTGGGCTTTCTGTTTTTGTGCACTTTGTCCTTTCGTGGCAAAAAGGTCGCGTGCTTCGTGGTGAATAAATGAAATTAGTGGTTAAGATCCTGGATCGACCTTCGGCGTTCGGCGTTTCCGAATTTCGATGTTGGACGTTGGCGTTGGATGTTGGATGTTGAATGCCCCATGCCCCCGTCTTCCCGCTCCCTCCTGCAAGCCATCGCCAAACGCGCCATGATCGCGCATGGTCTCGCGCCGGAATTCACGCCGACGGCGCTGGCCGAGCTGGCCGCCATCCGCACCGCCGCCACGGTGAACGGCCCGGCGACGCGCGATTTGCGATCGCTCCTTTGGTGCTCCATCGACAACGATGACTCGCGCGACCTCGACCAGCTTACCGTGGCTGCGGTCCAGCCCAACGGGGCGACCCAAATTCTGGTGGCGATCGCCGAAGTGACCGCGGTGGTAAAGCTGGGCTCGGCGCTCGACGGCCATGCGCGCCAAAACACGACCTCCGTCTACACCGCGGCCCAAATTTTTCCGATGTTGCCGGAAAAGCTTTCGACGGATCTCACCTCGCTCAGCCTGAACGCCGACCGTCTCGCCTTGGTCATAGAGATGGTTTTCGCCGCGGATGGGTCGCTGGTTTCGTCGGAAATTTATCAGGCGGCCGTGCGCAATCGCGCGAAGCTCGCCTATAACAG
>JBEKQH010000418.1:0-2533 GCA_049519915.1 Opitutaceae bacterium | reverse complement strand
CCCGATGCCCTGCAGTGTCACTTGGCCGGTAGTCGCGTTGTAAGCGACCGACGGAGATGCCGCCGAGCCGGTTGGCACCACTGTGGAGGCGTTGGCGGTCGTAATATTGAGTTCGCCCGCTCCGATCGTGAAGATGTCGTAATAGCTGGTGTAGCCGATCCCGGTCGCCGGGTCCACCGCTACGCTGCTGGCGGGGAAGTTGTTCTTCGTTGCCGTCTGCATGATGATCGCCTTAACCGCGTCGGGGGCGATGTTCGGCTCATAATAGAACGCCATGGCGGCCGCACCGCTGACGACCGGAGTTGCCATACTGGTTCCGCTCAGCGTGAAAAAGTTGCCGGTCACCCGGTTGGCGGGATAGGCGTTGGAGAGCGTCAGGCCAGTGGGCAGCGTGGAAACGATCAGATTGCCCGGCGCGACGACGTCGGGTTTCACATAATGGTCATAAAGCGTCGGTCCCTTGGAACTGTAGCTGGCGATCAGGTCGTCGGTCATCGTCGTGGTTCCATGGCTCTTGATGCAACCTACCGTAATCACGAGCGGATCGTTGCCAGGTGACGCGATAGTGCCGTAACCGCTGGTGTTGGCGGTGTTGTTGCGGCCCTCGTTACCGGCGGCGACGACTACTACGATGCCGGCATTCCACGCGGCTTCCACCGCCTGGTCGAGCGGGTCGAGCGAGGCTGATTCGAAGACGGGGCGGCCCAGCGAGAGATTGATCACCTTGATGTTGAACTTGGTTTTCAGAGAAATGGCGGTATCGATGGCGGCAATTACGTTAGCGTCGGTGCCCTGTCCGTTGGCATCCAACACGCGGAGGTTGATGATATTGGCATTGGGCACGGTTCCGATGTACACCGTGCCGTTGCCGTTGCCGGCGAGAATCCCGGCGACGTGTGTACCGTGGCCGAACTGATCAACCGGGGTGGTGCCGGCGCCAAGAAAGGACTGCTGATAGACGATGCGGTCAGTCGATCCTGTATGGAAATCGGGCAGGTCGACAATGCCGCTGTCGATGATCGCTATACCGATGCCGGTACCCGTGAGGCCCCTTGCGTTCGCCGTGTCCGAATGAACGGTACCGTCGGTAATCTGATCGGCGGCTGCCAGCGAGCGGTTTGGGGTGACGTAAACAACGTCCGGGTCTTCGGCAATTGCCGCCAGGGACGCCCGTGGCGCGGAATAGACTGAGCTCCAAACGGCGTTGTAACTTCGCACGAGCGCCGCTCCTCTGGCCGCCATGCGCAAATGATGCGCCGCGGTCGGTGGTGTTTTGTATTGGACGATCACTTCCACGGTAGCGGAGAGACCCGCTGCCGTCTCCGGTTGCAGTTCGGTCGAGAGTTTTGCGCTTCCCCCCCACACTGCGGTGGAAATACACAGCGACAATGCGAGGGTCCGGATGGTCAATATCGCCAGTTTGTTCATTTTAAGATTCACTTGGTTCTCTATGGCCGGAGTTGCCGGCAGTTTTTTATAACGGGAATCGTTGTTTCGAGGTAGTTCTTCCCCGTACAGTTTGCTTTATCGGCCGAGGTGAACAAGGGATTGATCGTGTGAGTACCGGTACTGGGAGGCGTACGGTCATATCGCAGCTCGAACCTCCGCGACTTATCGGCAACAAAGTCGACATGAGATGCACCGAACTGCACAACCGCCTGACGCAGCGGTCGGCGTCCTCAGGTCGGGTGGCCGCGGAACCGGCGCAAAGCGGGGAGTTACCCTTCGCCGGTCGATCTGTTTTACACTGATCGCAGGGGATCTCGCAACAAATGAAAGGCGCCCGGAACGCTTCCATTTTCATCCTGACGATGGCTTTCGTCGTCGCAACTGGCTGCAAGTCACAGGTAGCCCAATCGGCCGGCGCTCCGCCGGTTATGTCGATGCCTGTCACCGTGGCTACCGCCGCGCTCGAAGCCGTACCGGTTGAAGTGCGGGTGGTCGGCACGGTGGAGCCATCGGAAAAAGTAGAAATCAAATCGACCGTGGCGGGCGAGATCACGGCGGTCAAGTTCACCGAGGGGCAGGACGTCCAGCAGGGAGATCTTCTGTTCCAGATCGATTCGCGTCCCTATGCGGATGCCCTGCGTCAGGCCGAAGCGGCCGTGGTGCGCGACCGGGCGGCGCTGAGCCAATCGCAGGCGACGCTCCAGAGGGATTCGGTGAACTCCCGGGTCGCAGACACGGAAGCTAACCGGTACGATGCGCTTATGAAAGACCGGCTGGTTTCCCAACAGCAGAACCTTCAGTATTCCAGCGCGGCCGAGACTGCACGGAGCACGGTCGGCGCGGACAATGCGGCCGTGGAAAGCGCTAGTGCCAGCCTGAATTTCGATCAGGTGGCCGTCGACAGGGCCAAACTCGACCTCAGCTATTGCGATATCCACTCGCCCATCTCCGGCCGCGCGGGCAATCTGATGGTACACAGAGGCAACCTGGTCAAGGTGAATGACGTGGCTCTTGTTGTCGTGAACCGTATGGCGCCGGTTTTTGTCAGTTTCAACGCGCCGGACAGGTATCTTGACGCGATCCG
>JBEKQH010000417.1:0-2539 GCA_049519915.1 Opitutaceae bacterium | reverse complement strand
GGCACCGAACTCAATCGGGAACTCCAGCAGGTCGTCGTGGGCGTGCTCCCAATACTGCCGGCTGTCCCCCGGATAGTAATAGATATCCGGATACTTCCGGGCGAAATGAGTGAAATTGAAGCGGAAGCAGCCGGCCCCCCAGCCCAGCAGCCAGCGGTCGCGGAGCATTTCGCCGGCGGCTGCGCGGACGAGGGCGCGGGAACGGGCGGTCGCCACGGGATGGGCCTCGGCGTCGGCGAAACGCTCCCACACTTTGTCGGTTCGCAGCGACACGAGGCCGACGCCGACAAATCCGGCCAAGGCTAGGGCCAGCGGCAGAAACTCTTTGCGATCCCATACCCGACCGCTTCGCCGGAACAGCCGAAAGACGAAGACGCCAACCGTGAGCAAGGTGAAAGCGAGTAAGAGGATGATCGACATCCTCGAGTATGAAAAGATCACCGTGAGCCCGATGAAACCAGCGAAAAGGGTAAAGACCACCGACAGGCCCGGTTTTTGCAGATGGTTGTAAGCGCGCTGATAGTGCCAGCACGCCAGGCCGGTGGCGAGCGCCACCATCAAATTGAGATAGGCGCCGGCGTGGTTGTGGTAGATAAAACTCGCGGTGAAAGATTCGTTGCTCGGCAAATAGGACCAAAAAATTCGATCCGTCATCCGCAATTTCTGCAGCACGCCGAGCATCGCGAGAAGAAAGGCGTTGACCGAGAGCAACGTGAAAAGTGCGAGATAGCTCTTCCGACGGAGAAGTCCCGCCCATACCGAGCAAACGAGCAGCCAGAGTGACCCATAGATGGTGAGCGCCCGCCATGGGTTCGAGATGTCATAGGGCGCGGCGACGCCCGACGGAAGCCAGGAAAGGTGGGAGATCGGTTCGATCCACCAGGCGTCGGCTTCGTGCAGATAACGCCAGGCCGGGTTCAATCCTTGCGCCGCGACGTAGCCTAGCATTGCCAAGCCGGCCCAGAAGACGGGAAAACGCAAAAGCCTGGCGGCCGGCATCTCGCCAGTGCTGAATTCATCGGTCCCGTTCCGGGGAAGCATGACCAGGCCGAACCCCAGAAGCGAAAAACCCAGACTCGTGAGCTGGCTCCAAACGTGCATGGTACCGAGCGCCCAGGGCAGGAAGCACAGGTGCAGCGCCGTCACTCCGACCAGCGCCGCTTCCCATGGATGTAACGGGGGCCTGCCCGGCTCGACCCGAAGGCGGCCGGCCGCGGGGACAGAGGCTTGGCGAGAAGACTGCGGGGCAGGAGTCATGGCCTGAAAGGAATCGCACCGCACGGCCGGGGTAAAGCGCGATTTGCCTGTCGAAAGGGCAAAGCCATTTGGGAGACCGATCAATAATTTTGTCGGATCCGGTGGATTGTTTTGAACCTTGGCCCGAGGCTTGTGTCAGAGAGGCCCGCCCGCCCGCTATGTGACTGTGGACCGTGAAACTGCGCCGCCTTTATAACCTCGGGGCGGTTCTCAAAACCGCCTAAACACTCCGAAAGGGCCGGGGCGGCCTTGAAAAACGGGATGCCGACAACACCCCGGGACTTTTTGCTCACCGCCCGGGCGAAAACCCGAAAAAAGTCCGCTGCTGCCAGTCAGTTCCAAAATGGCAGAGCCATTTTGGTTAAGCAGTGTGGAGGACGAAGTCCGACACGCTGCTAGCGGAATCCTCTTGCGGGCGAAAAACAGAACGATTGTCGTACGTTAATATGCAGACTTTGTTGAGCCGGCTCCGTCTGGGCATCCCCGACCGTTTTCTCGTGGCACTCGCGGTCGCTTTGGCCTTCGTCGTGTTCTTGACCGTGGACCAGATGCACTGGTGGCAAATGAGAGCGGATTACGCCTTCGGCTGGCTGGTCCCGGTTTTTGTCATCTACGTCGTTGCCGAACGCTGGCCCAAGCTGCGGGAGATTTTTAACGCCTCCAATCCCAGTCCACTGCCGCGCCGTCTGCGCTTCGCCCTCTCGGGCGTGGCCGGGCTGGTCATGGCCTGGGGCCTCGCCATTTTTATGCTGGGGGCGTTTTACCGGGCCGGCGCCGGAGTCACGCTGCCCGGCTCGCTGGCGCTCGCGACCGGATTTTCCGGCGTGCTGATCGGCATGGTCTACTTCAATACCCCGAATGGCCGCCTCGGCCAAGGGCCACCGGCCACCGGCTGGCGCGCGCTGCGGGACGACGCGCAGCTGCGGGCGGCGGCGTTGTTCTTATTTCCCGCGCTGATCTGGATGCTATCCGCTCCGCTGATGTCGTCGGTGGAAAACAGCATCAGCCTTTTTCTGCTGCGGAAGGTGGTCACCGTGGTCTTCAGTATTTTCAACCTGCTCGGATATCCTCTGCTGCAGGAAGGCAACGTGTTGGTGCTGCCGCATGGCCAGGTGGGCGTGGCCGACGCCTGCTCCGGCATTCGCTCGCTCACCGGATGCCTTTTTGCCGGCTCGTTTCTCGCCGCCGTGTTTTTGGACAAACTTTGGCAGAAGATCCTGCTGATCGGTCTCGCCATGGGTTTTGCCTTCTTCACCAATCTCTTGCGCAGTCTCTTCCTGAC
>JBEKQH010000416.1:0-2547 GCA_049519915.1 Opitutaceae bacterium | reverse complement strand
GACCGAACCCGTTCGAAAGTAAATCCGTCGCGGAGGCAGGGGAAAGCTAACCCAGTCGTCAAAAGGGCGTTTCGCTCCCCAGCTTTTTTCCGGGCACGAGGTAGCCTTGCACGTAGTCGCGCACGGCTTCGGCCAGGGGCGTGATCGGCTTGGTGTAGCCGCTGGCCCGCAGCTTGGAAATGTCGGCTTGCGTGAAATACTGGTATTTGTCGCGCAGCGCGGGCGGCATATCGATGAAGTCGATGCGCGGCTCGCGATTGAGGGCGGAGAAAATCGCCGTGGCCAGCTCCAGCCAGGTGCTGGCCTGGCCGGAGCCGAGATTGAAGAGACCGCCCGCCGCCAGGCCTTTTTCCGCGAAGTGCACGGTCATGTCGACCGCGTCCTTGACGTAAAGGAAGTCGCGTTTCTGCTCACCGTCCTTGAAATCGGGATGGTAGCTCTTGAAAAGGCCGACTTTGCCGGTGGCAAGAATCTGCCGGTAAGCCTTGTGCACAAGCGAGCGCATGTCGCCTTTGTGGTCCTCGTTCGGGCCAAAGACATTAAAGTATTTCAGGCCCACGATCCGATCGAACCAGCGCTCGTGCTGCGCATAGAGATCGAAATGGTGTTTCGAATCGCCGTAGAGATTGAGCGGCTGAAGGCGGCCGATGTCGTCGTTCCTGTCGTCCATGCCGGCCGATCCGTCGCCGTAGGTCGCGGCCGATGACGCGGAAATAAAACGCGCGTTCTGGGCCAGCGACCATTCGGCCATTTCCTTGGTGTAGAGAAAGTTGTTGTCCGCCAGATAAGCGCCGTCGCTTTCGGTCGTCGATGAGCAGGCGCCAAGGTGAAAAACGGTCGAGAAAAGGCCGAAGGCGCCGGAATTCTGCGCGATCCGGCGGCGGAAAGCATCGGCCTCGACATAGGAGGCGAACTTCAGCGACTGCAGGTTCCGGCGTTTCTCCTTCAGGTCGGCTTCGGTGCTGTTCCGTTTGTTGACCGGATCGAGGAAATCCGTGATCACGATGTCCCTCATCCCGCGCTGGTTGAGCGCCCAGACTAGGGCGCTGCCGATAAAGCCGGCGCCACCGGTGACAAGAATGCGGGCATGAAGGGTGTCCATGGTTTTAGTTGAATCGTGAAGCGCACGAAGGGCACGAAGAATGTTTTGCCACGAGTGAGACGGATTTACACGGATAATTTTCCCCGCAGATTACGCTGATCTACGCGAATGAGTTTTGTTTGTGGGATGAACTGTTTCGCGCGGCAGCGCGGGTGGAGCGCGTTGACCTCAACGCGCTGAGAGCGTCTTGAGGTCAAGCCGCTCCACCTAGAAAGGCTGAATTCGTGTGCAAGTGGCATCCGTTCATTGGCAGCGCCAGCGAAGGATCTCACAAGATCGGACATATACGTGAGATGGCTTATGTCGCTTCGCTCGGTACCTCGCAAGGCTCGGAATGACAAGGAGAAGACACGTCGAGCCGAAACAGTTCATTGGCCTATTCCAGGCAACTCCGACAAGTCGGCGTTGCTCAGGGTCTCTGAATGACAATTCAGAGGCTATCGGCGCGTTAAAGGCCTCCTTCGCTAAAGCTTCCGACTTCGCCAAGGCTTCGACGGACACGGACGGCGGGTTAGCAACGCGCCCTACCAAGGGCCGAGGGATCCGAGACCGCCATTCGCCCTCACTCCTTCGACAATTCTTCCGAACGCGTCTTGGCCGCGAGGACGGTGTCCTTGATGACGGCGCGGAAATGGCCGGCTTCCATGCGTTTCAATCCGGCGAACGTGGTGCCGTTGGGAGATGTGACCTGGTTGCGCAGGTCCTCCGCTTCGGCGCCGCTTTGAGCCATGAGTTTGGCCGAGCCGAGTATCGTCTCCAGAGCGAGTTGATAAGACGAGGCGCGGGAAAGCCCGGCCGCCTCGCCGGCGTCGCGCAAGGCCGCGGCAAATTCAAATACATAGGCCGGGCCGCTCCCGCTGAGGGCGGTGACGGCATCGAGCTGCGGTTCCTCGACCTCGACCATTTTGCCGAGGGCGCCGAGGATCGTATCGACGAGCGCGCGGTCGGTCTCGTTGAGCGGTTTGAGCGCGCACCAGCCGGTGATGCCGGCGCCGATCTGTCCGGGGGTGTTCGGCATGGCGCGGACGAGATTGCGGGCCCGGGGGAAAACCTGGGCCAGCCGGGCGAGGCGCTTTCCCGCCAGAATGGAAAGCACGAACTTGCCCGCGGTCAGCTCGGCCAGGCCGGCGTCGAGGCCGGCGAGCTGCTGGGGCTTGCAGGCCAGCACGAGGGCGTCGGCCTTCTTCAAGAGCGCGGCGAGGTCGGCGGGCGCGGCAATGCCGGTGCGGGCGGCGAGGGTTTTTGCGGTGTCGTCGTTGCCGCCGATGCAGGCGAGGTCGGCGGGTTGCGCGGATTTTTTGGCGAGCAGGCCGTCCACCATGGCGGAGGCCATGCGGCCGGCGCCGAGGAACGAGAGCTTATTCATTGAGAAGGTTGTCGATATTTTCGAGCGGGTGGTGCAGGACGGCGACGGTGCCGCCTTCCGGCCGGTTGAGCAGCGCGAC
>JBEKQH010000415.1:0-3530 GCA_049519915.1 Opitutaceae bacterium | reverse complement strand
TTGTTCGGGATGGGTACCTGATGCATCTTGCAAAATTGCGACGGGGAGGCGATGCGCGGAATTAGGGAGGTGGTGTCCTCGTCCAGCCCTGACCTGAGCGGCGCCGACCTCTTCAATGCGTACTCATTTCTCTCGCTGGACGCCGACGATTCGATATCGAGGCGGGTTCGGCTGCTATTGAGATCTGTGTTTAGGGTTTTTCTGGCGAGGAGGCGCACAGAACCTTGAACTTTGTCAGACCTGTGATGAAACCAAGCGATGCTTCGTAAGCTCCAGATGAAATATTTCCGATGCTTCCGGGACCACACCCTGGAGCTGCAATCGACGACTGTGATTGTCGGAAAGAACAACGCCGGCACGTCGTCAATAATTGAAGGTCTGCAGTTGGTGTCTGCGGCGGTAAATAGAAAAGGTGCTACATTTCGGAGGCAGCCTGATTGGCTAGAAGAACCGAATGTGGGGTTAGGTTTTGTTCCGAGCGTCGCGCACCTCAATCTCAATTTCGGGAAGGTCTTCCACCGACACGAAGATCCTCCCGCGGTCGTAACGGCAACATTTGATGCTGGCTGTAAACATCTATCTCGGTAGCGAAAGTGCCGTCTGGGCCACCATCTCCAGGAACCGCCGCGCAGTCGGTGGGGTGGACCCTTCGGTTGAGACAACCAGTTAACCCACAGGTCGCCGTTCGCTGAAAACTGCTCGACCGGCAAAACTTATTCATAGCATGATGGACGCATCCGGCAAAACAGAAGCGGGCTCTGCTGGAGAGCAACCCGCCGAGGGATAGCCGGTGCGACTCATCGCGGACGATGAGCAGGGGCGCTTCGGTGCCCCTGTGGTTTTTTCCATTCATCGGACCGATAGATCGCCCATGCCTGAAAAAACTCATGCAGCTTCCTCCCCCGGCAACCCAGGCGTGAGACTGCTTTCGAACTCGTTGGGAGACCGATACGACAGTGATCGGCCAGATTCCGGTATTCGGTCCGGTTGACTTCCTCGTGTTTGAGCGTTTTCATGAAAGATTCGCAGGCCGCGTTGTCCCACGGATTTCCCTTGCGGCTCATGCTGATCGTGATGCCGTTATCTTTGAGCAACTGCGTGTAGCCGCCGGCGGCATACTGCACGCCGCGGTCGGAATGATGCACCAGTCCGGGCGGAACCGGACGTTGGCTCAACGCCATCTTTAAGGCGGCCACCGTCAGCGACTCGGCCATCGTGTCGTCCAGACTCCAGCCGATCACACGCCGCGAGTATGCGTCCAGAATCACGGCCAGATAGATGAATTCTTCTTCCAGCCGAATATAGGTGATGTCGGCGATCCACAACTGGTTGACGCCCGTCACCTCCATCGTCGGCGGAAGGTTCGGGTAGACCGGCAGCGGATGCGCCGAATCGGTCGTGACCACGAACTTCCGTTTGGCTACGCACAACAGGTTATCTTCCCGCAGCAGCCGCTGCACGCGTTTCCTGTTCGCCTTCCAGCCCAGCTTTCTCAGCTCGCGCGCCATGCGGCGGCTACCATAGGCGGGCCATTCCAGCGCGATCCGGTGCATCGCATCGCGCAGCTTCAGGTCCTCCTCCCCTTGCCCGGGGGCGGGATCCAGCGAACGGTAGTATCCCGCGCGACTGAAACTGGCCAGCGTGCACATCTGTGCAACCGACAGCTCCGTGCCGCCTTTCATTTCCTTCTCGACCTGCTGGTAGAATGTGCGCCGTTGCTCAGTGCCCGCAGCAGGCGCTGTTCCTCTACATGCTGCAAGGCTCGTTTTAAAAAATCGATCTCCAGGGTCTGCTGGCCGACCTTACGCTCCAGTTCCGCCACCCGGTCGTCGTCGGCCCGCTTCCGGCCCGCGCCCGTGAACGCCTGTACGCCGTGCTCCTCCAGTTCCCGCCGCCACCGGTAGAGATCGCTCGGATGTACCTCCAGCGCCCTGGCCACTTCCGCTGCGCTCTTTCCTCCGGCCATCTGCCGGATCGCTGTCTGCTTGAATTCGCTGCTGAACTTCCTTCGTGATTTCATTTTCCGATCTTCCCCTTTTAATGATTTTCAGGGGTTAACCGGCTGTCTCACTCTTGGGGTCCACTCCAAAGCATTCCAACCGTGAAACGGGTTGCGGTTAGTTCAAACAGCCGGTCCGGGCGCCTTGAAGGCAAAGGCGAAGAACGCGGCGACGCCGAGAAACGCGAACGCCACAACATAATTCCACGCGAGTTTTTCTTTCAGAAACGCGATCGCGAAGACCATAAAGACGACCAGGGTCACGAGCTCCTGAATGATCTTGAGCTGGAAGCCCGAGAACTCGCGATAGCCGAGACGATTTGTCGGCACTGCAAGGCAGTATTCGAGGAGCGCAATCGCCCACGAGACAAGGATCGCCTTCCAAAGCGGCCAGGAGTGGCCGTATTTCAAATGCCCATACCAGGCGAAGGTCATGAAGCAGTTCGAAAAAATCGGCAGAAAGATGGTGTTCATGGGGTTGCTGCTCCTTGGGTTGGGTTCAGGAATTGTTTATTACGTGTCTCCGGCATGAAGAAGTAAAGGATAGCGAGTGCCACTGCCGCGACCGAGGCGAGGAACAAAAAGCCCGCGTTGTAACCGAAGTGATGCACGATGGCACCGGCTATGACCTGACTGA
Organism: Opitutaceae bacterium; assembly: GCA_049519915.1. GTDB lineage: Bacteria > Verrucomicrobiota > Verrucomicrobiia > Opitutales > Opitutaceae > DASRHD01. The sequence goes on along the minus strand of JBEKQH010000415.1, from coordinate 894 downwards.
GCGAAGCGCCAATGCCGACCGCCGTACTGATGGCCCCGAGGGTGAGATTGAAACGGCCCGAGCCCTGCGTTAAGTCCGCGATCACGAGAACCGAAACAACGCCGAATATTCCCGCCGCCACACCATCAAGAATCTGGATAGCGACGAGCGCAACCGTGTGGTGGGTGAGTGTGTAGAGAACGGCGCGAACCGGCAGGACTCCAAAAGCGACCAGGAGCAGAGGCTTTCTACCGCACGAACCTGCCTTCCGCCCCGACCACGAAGCAAGTAATGTGATGACAAGCTGCGTGGTCACCACGCACGCCGACATAAACAACATCGAGCTTCGGCCCTTACCCTTGGCCAGCATTTCGCCCAGAAGCGGCAGCATCGCGGCGTTCGCAAAGTGAAACATCACTGCACAGGCGAGGAAAATAAGAAACGGGCGATCCTTGAGGAGTTCCCGCGCTTGGGCGGGTTTTCCGTCTTCGTCGCCTTCCTTTGCTCCCCGTGCTCGCCCGTAATCGATCTCGTCGGGGCGAATTATGAGAAGCGTGAGGATGGTTGGGAGCGCACAGGCCGCTACGAAGAAAAAGATGCTGCGATTGGAAACGAAATAACCAAGTACGCCCATCGACACGGCGGCAACCACGTTGCCGGCAGAGTTGAAAGTCTGGTTACGGCCTTGGCGGCGATCGAACAATTGGTGTCCCACGATCCCAAGCGATATGGCGCAGATGACTGGACCAAAAACGCTGGATGTGCCGCCAATTAAGACTTGGGCTGACATCACGGACCAAAAAGTTGGCAGGAACGCAATCAGCAGCGCCCCGGCCGCGAGTGCGACGATCGCTGCGGCAATCAAGGCGCGTTTGGATCGGAGGCGGTCAACCAGCGCACCCGCCGGCGTCTGCA
>JBEKQH010000414.1:0-2571 GCA_049519915.1 Opitutaceae bacterium | reverse complement strand
CAGCTAAAAACGCCGTGCTCGATCCGGCCGAGCGTTTGCTCCACCGCGCGCGCCCCAGGTTCGGTGCGACACATTTCAAGCGGGGATTTACCGTTAAAGGCCTCCAGCGGACGGTTAAACCACGTCGCCGCCTCCTCGTGACCGGCCAACACGTCCTCCGCTTTGCACAGGAGGCGCGCGATCCGCACGGTGCGTTCCGTCTCCGTTGGCTTCAAACGCGCCTGCCCGCTCAGCCGACGGGCGGCGGTGCGCGGGGCAAAACCGACCATGACCGCCAGGACAGCCGGCGCCAGATTCAGCCGGGCCGACAAGCCCCGGAACATCTGGACGGGAAGGCCCTTTTCCACCAGGGCGGCCAGGGCGAAGTCGTCGTCCCAGGGAAAGGCGCGGACGGGAAAGTGTGCGGTGTTTGCCATATGGCAATAATAGTTTGCCAAATGGCGCTTTTGTCAAGAGTCGTCATTAGTCATTGGTTTCGATCCGACATTGGCTTGCGCTAAGTTCGTCGAAGAGGCCGTGCCCTCCCTAACAAGCGGTTGAAAAACTCTACTGAACCGCCGTTGCGATCAGAAAGCGCTCTCCGCATTAACTAAAAGATCCCCATTCCCAACTACTACGCGCGCAGCGTAGCGCGCGTCACAGTGTCCTCCGGAAAAGCAGCGTAGCCGCGCCGAGCGCAATCACGGTGAAGCCAAACAGATAGAAAAGGTCGAAGCGGATGGCGCCCAAACCCGTGTTTTTCAGCAAGAGATCCTTGAAGCCATGGACCGCATAGGTGAAGGGATCGATTCGCGTGATGACGCGCATCCACGGCGGGAACGAGTTGATCGGATAAACCGCGCCACTCGGAAAAAATAACACCGTGTTCAACATGCCAAAAATGGCGCGCGGCAGAAGCGGATCGTTGATCCGTGCCATGATGAGGAACATCATACTGATGAGCGCCAGCGACGTGGCCAGCACAAGCAGAAGCAGGCGCGCCAGCCGCACGAGATTGAGGGGATCGGGGATGCCGGCGATCAGGGAGCCAAAGATCACGAGCGTGGCGCCGGCCAGGCTGGCTTTGGCCACGCCCGCGAGATTGAAGCCGAGAACCAACTCCAGCTTGCTGATTGGCGTCACCAGATAGCCCTCGTGCAGGCCGCGCGCCTTGTCGTCGATGAAAATGATGCCGCCGCCGATCATCGCCGAAACGAAAATCGCCAGCGTGATCGTGCCCGGCAGCAGATATTGGATATAGGGCACGTAGGGGTAGACTTCGACCACCGAGAGCGTCGCCTGATCGGATAGGCGTTGAGACGTCGGTTTCTGCCCGTAAGCGCCGAGCAACTGCTGGAGGGAAGCGCCGAGCGCCGAGGAGGAGAATTGATCGGTGTTATCCTCGATGAGCGCGATCTTCGGGCCGGCGCCGGCCAAGACCTTGCGCGAAAAATGGGGCGGGATATTGAGCACGGCATTGATGCGGCCATTGCGCAAATCCTGCACCGCGGCGCCAAGGTCGGAATAGGGCACCGGGTCGAAGGTTCGCGCATTGGCTCCGACGGCTTGGAACATTTCCTTCAATTGCACGGCCGGAACGCTGTGGTCCTGGTCGACCACGCCGAGCCGGAGATTTTTGACTTGCCCGCCGAAGGCATAGCCGAGCACCACGAGCTGCACCAGCGGCATCAGCGTCGACATCAACATCAGCACGGGGCTGCGGCGGAAGCGGCGCAGGTCGCGTTCGATAATGGCCCAAATTCGATTCATTTTCGAATTCTTTATCTCGACCTGAGCATAAACGGACTCGCTTTCACGTCCGGCGTCTGCAGAGCGTCGCGCAACTGGTGACCGGTGTAGTGGACGAAGACGTCATCCAGTGTCGTGCTCTGGACCGAGAGCGAAGCCAAGGTGACGCCGGCCGACCGCGCTGCGCCCAGCAATTCAATGGTGGTGAGCGGACCGTTGTGCGAGGAGATGCGGAAGACGTTTTCCTCGGCCTTCACGTCGGCCACCGAAGGCAAAGCGCGGAGCGTTTCGCCCCATCGGGCCGGGACCTCCGAAAAACTGACCTCGATGATGTTTTTGCCCGGGATCGAGGCTTTTAATTTCAGCGGCGAATCGAGCGCCGCCAATTTGCCGTGATCCACGATGGCGATGCGGTCGCAGAGTTTGTCCGCCTCGTCCATGTAATGCGTCGTCACGACGATGGTGAGATCGCGCTCGCGTTTCAATCGCGAGAGCATGTCCCAGACTGACACCCGCGAGATCGGGTCGAGTCCGGTCGTCGGCTCGTCGAGGAAAAAAATTTTGGGGGCATGCACCAGCCCGCGGGCAATTTCCAGCCGCCGCCGCATGCCGCCGGAAAACATTTTGAGCGGCTTGTCGGCCCAGGTCGTGAGATCGACCGCGGCGAGCAATTCGTCGATCACCCGGCGAGCTTTCTCGCGGGGAATACTGTAGAGTTTCGCGTAAATGCCCATATTTTCCTTCGCGCTCAGGTCGAGATCGGAAGTCAGGGCCTGCGGGATAACGCCAATGGACTTACGGACGTCATTTGCCTGATGGACAATATCGAAGCCGTTGATGGAC
>JBEKQH010000413.1:0-2572 GCA_049519915.1 Opitutaceae bacterium | reverse complement strand
GATCCCACCCAGATGAAGGGTCGCTTCCCGCTCGAAAGCCCGACCCACGCCAATCGCTGATAACGTTTCGCCGATCCGGATATCCTCAAGCCGCCGATCCCTCGATCGACGGCTTTTTGCTGCCCTTTTCCCACGGTATCGGGCCGCAAGCGGCCGCCGGGCGGCCGGTCAGGGGATTTACCTTATTTCAAATGATTCTCTCCTTCTTGCGCGTCGTTTGATGGTCGTTAACTGTTCTTTTCCACGTTTCAGACGCTCTTCCCCTTGGCCAGGGTCTCTGCCATCCCGACGGCGCTGACGACGCGGTTGTTTTTGCCGCCACCAAGCCAAATAACATGCGCATCCTCATTGTCGAAGATGAGCCGCAGCTCGCGCGCCATATCAAGAGCGCGCTGACCCGCCATGGGCACGAGCCCAGCGCCTGTCTCAACGGCGCCCTTGGCTTGCAGACCGCGTTGGCTGTTTCGCCCGACCTGGTGGTCCTTGATTTAAATCTGCCCGATCTCGACGGCTTTTCGGTCCTGGCCCAGCTGCGCCAGGTCAATTCTCCCGCGCGAGTTTTGATTCTCACTGCCCGGAACGAGGTGGAGCACCGAGTCAAGGGCCTGAAGGCCGGCGCGGACGATTATTTGGCCAAGCCTTTTTGCATGGAGGAGCTGGTCGCGCGGGTCGAAGCGTTGGGACGGCGGGGCACCGCTCCAACCGCGGCCGACCGGCTCGAGGTCGGCGACTTGCACATGGATGTGCACCACCACCGCGTCGCCCGCGCCGGCCTAATCGTCGCTTTGTCCCCCCGCGAATTTGATTTGCTCCACGTCTTGATGCAGGAGCCTGGACGGGTTTTCTCCCGCGCGGAACTTTGCGAGCGGGTCTGGCAACGCGACCACGGCTACGACACCCGCACGGTCGAAATCTTCATCACGCGACTGCGAAAAAAGGTGGACCAAGGGTTTGGCGTTCCCCTTATCCGCACCTTTCGTTCGGTCGGCTACTCCGTTTGTCCTCCCGCCTCACCGTGAGACATTGCGACCATGAGCGCCCGCGCCCTTGCTTGGTTCTTCTTCGCCGCCATGCTGGCCCCGATCGCCGGCGCGCAAGCGTCCCTTGAAGGACATGTGACCTTGCCGAAGTCGCGCTTGGCCCCCGTGATGGACCAGCGCTACGAAGTCGTCACCAAAGGAGGCGTGATCTCGGTCAATCCGCCCGTTGCGGTGGTCTACCTCGCCGGTTCGTTTCCCAAACCGGCTTCGTTGCCGGTCCGGCAGGTGGCCCAGAAAGACCTGGCCTTCGTGCCGATGCTGTTGCCGGTCCAGACCGGCACCCGAGTGGAATTTCCCAACTTCGACCATACCTATCACAATATTTTTTCCTACTCGGCCGCCAAGCGCTTCGACCTCGGGCGTTACCGGTCCGATGAAAGGCCGGTTCCCTCGGAGGTATTCGATCGACCCGGCCTGGTGACGTTGCGCTGCGACATCCACGAACATATGCGCGGGATCATCCTGGTCCTCGACACCCCCTATTTCGTGCTAAGCGACCCGGGCGGCCACTACAAACTGGGCGGTCTTCCGGCCGGGCATTACACGCTCAAGGCCTGGCTGGACAGCAAGACCACGCGCGAGTGCCCGGTGGAGCTGAAAAATGGCACGACACTCCAGGTGGATTTCCCGTGATCGCGACACTCCAGCCGAGAGAACGCCGGTGGCTGGGCTTTCGCACCAAGCTCCTGGTCGCAATGATGCTGCCGGTGGCGAGCGTCACGGCGCTGGGACTGCTTTTTGCCCAGCACAAGGCATCAGCCAACGCAAAGCGCAATGTCCAAGTGGAATTTCAGAACCGGCTGGACACGCTGCAGGCTGCCCAGGAGATCCGTTACACCGCGATGGCCGAACTCTGCCGTGCGTTGGCGCGCAAATCGCGGATTCACGCGGCGTTGGAGGACGACGCGCTCGATCTTCTCTATCCGAGCGCCCGCGACGAACTGCATGAAATCATGGAAACCGAGGACGAACCGGCGCGGGAAACAGCCGCGAGCGTTCTTCACGCGAGGTTTTACCGTTTCCTCGATGCCCAAGGCCGGATGATTTCGCCGCCGGACGCCCCGGATGCAGGCCGGCTCGAACCTGCGGATGAACGCCGGCTGGCTCTGGGCACGGTGCCCGACAAACCACAAATCGGTTACCTCTTGAGAAAGGGTGGCCAGGCGGGCGAGTCGATCGACGAAGTCATCGCCATGCCGATCTTTTCCTCCGAGACGGGCGAGACCATCGCGGCGCTCGTGCTCGGATTCAAACCCGTCGAATTGGACAGCGCCGCGGCCGGCGCGGACATGAAGAGCGGACTGTGGTCGCAAGGGCGTTTGCATTTGTCGTCGTTTCCGGATCCGGCCCGGGCCGCGATAGCCCGAGCGCTGGCGCGGGCCGTGGTCACGCCGAGTCCAAAAGAAAACAGCTTCGTGGTCTCCGTCGATGGCGCGCCTTACCTCCTGTTTTATAAACGACTCAATCCCGGCTCGCTTTTCCCGCCGGCCGACGAGGTCTGCCTTTATCCGTTGGCCGCCTCGCTGCTGCAG
>JBEKQH010000412.1:0-2579 GCA_049519915.1 Opitutaceae bacterium | reverse complement strand
CCCGGTGCGGTGCTGATGGCGGTGCTGGCCGCGCTGCGCAGCGGCGCGGGGCTCGTGACAGCCTTTGGGCCGGAATCGCTGGTGGCCGCCTATGCCGCCCGTGCACCCGAAGCGATGTGGGTGGGCCTGCCGGAGACGCCGCAGGGCGGTCTGGCGCTCGAAGGCTTGGGTCTCGTGCGCGCGCGGTTGCCGCGCGCGTCTGCCTTTGCGCTCGGCCCGGGATTGGGCGCGGAAGCGGAAACGCGCGCGTTGGCGGAGGAGATAGTGAAATTGGCGGAGGGGCCGCTGCTGCTCGACGCGGATGCGTTGCAGGTCCCGGTGCTGGCCGCCGCGGCTGGAAAACGCGTCGTGCTCACGCCGCACGCGGGTGAATTTGCGCGGATCAACGGCGGCGATGAACTCTCCGCCTTCAGCCAAAAGACGGGCATGGTCGTCGCGCTCAAGGGCCCGACGACGAGGATCGGTGGCCCGGAGAGCGCGATCCACCACAGTTTTTTTGGCGGCCCGGTGCTCGCGCGCGGCGGCAGCGGAGATTTGCTCGCCGGCCTGATCGGGGGCCTGCTGGCGCAGACCCCCGCGGAACCGTTGCGGGCGGCGTGGCGCGGCGTAGCGTGGCACGGACTTGCGGCGGATGCGCTGGCCCGCGATTTTGGCCAGGTGGCCGTGCAAACGACGCAACTGCTCGATTTTCTACCGGCGGTTTTGCGCGCCTATTGATGAACCGCGAATGGACGCTAAGAGACGCAAATAAGGATACTTGGATAGAAGATGATCATGGAAACAAAGAACTCTATTTCCGGACCGATCTTCGTTCTCCGCCTCGCCGCAATAATTCGCGTTCATTCGCGTTCATTCGCGGTTAAAAAAGATCGTTCGTTTGCCGATTCCTGCAGCCTGAGTCCAGTTGAGGCGGTGGAGGCCAGGGGGATTAGCGCATGAGCGAGGACCTGACCGAGCGGCAGGCGTTTTTGATTTTGAACGCGCTGCCCAATATCGGACCGATCACGACGAACCGGCTGCTGGCGGAATTTGGCGGCGATCCCCGGGCGATTTTTTCCAAGGAATCGCGGCGTCTCGGTTCGGTCAAAGGAGTGGGGCCGGTCATCTGCGCGACGCTGACCCGTTGGCCCGAGCATTTCGACCTGGCGAAGGAGGAGGAAAGAATGGCGAAGGCCGGAGTGGAGTTTATTACGACGCGCGACCCCGGCTATCCGCCGCTCTTGAAGGAAATCCATGATCCGCCGATCGGCCTCTATCGGAAGGGCGGATATGGCTTCGACCATCCCTGCATTGCCATTGTGGGCTCGCGCAAAACCACGCTTTACGGCCAGAGCGTGGCCAAAAATCTCGGCGCGGAACTGGCGCGGCTGGGCTTTTGCGTGGTCAGCGGGCTGGCACGCGGCATCGATACCGCCGCGCACGAAGGGGCCTTGTCGGCCGGCGGCAAGACGGCGGCGGTGCTCGGTAACGGCATCGATATCATCTATCCCCCGGAAAACCTGGATTTGTTTCGAAAAATTGCCGAGACCGGCGCGGTGTTGTCGGAGTTTCCCTTCGGCCGGCGGGCGGACAAGCAGTCCTTTGCCATGCGCAACCGGATAATTTCGGGTGCGTGCGGGGCCGTCGTGGTGGTCGAGAGCAACGTCGACGGCGGCTCGATGATCACGGCGCGATTTGCCGGCGAGCAGGGGCGGACGGTTTTCGCCGTGCCCGGACGCATCGACCAGCCGACCAGCCGCGGCTGCCATCAACTGATCCGCGACGGCGCGGTGTTGGTGATGGGCGTGGAGGATATTCTATCGGAGCTGAACTATCTCGAGGGCTTGCGTCCGTCGGCGCCGGCGAACCACGGAGAATCACCGGCGGTGGGAACAACGGACCCGGGCTTGAGTTCCGACGAGGCCGCTGTGCTCGCGTGTTTCCGGGGCGGGGAGATCCTCGCGCCCGATGCGCTGGCCGGAATGACGGGTTTGGCGGCGGCCCAGCTTTCCGCGAGCTTGATGATGCTCGAACTCAAGCGCCGTGTGGCCAAGCGTGCCGACGGCACGTTCGAGGCGCGTTGACGTTCAGGCTCCGCCTGACCGCAAAGGACTGAGAGACCGAAAAGCTGAAGGGCTGACTGGCAGCTGCGGACTTTTTTCGGGTTTTTGCCCGGGCGCCGATCAAGAAGTTCCGGGTTGTGTCGGCATCCTATTTTTCAACGCCGACACGACCCCTTTCGGAGCGTTATCGCGGTTTCACGGTCCACAGTCACATAACGGGCGGGCCTGCCTCTCTGACGCAAGCCTTGCGCCAAGGTTCAAAACCATCCACCGGATCCGACAAAATTATTGATCGGTCTCCCAAATGGCGGAGTCATTTGTTTAGAGCCCGTGGGCGAAGCCCGGCGGGCTGCTAGCCCGGCGGCCATTGCATCTGGCGCTTGGCCAGCAGATGAACATGGACGTGGGGAACGGACTCGCAGGCGTCGGGGCCGCTGTTGATGACCAGGCGAAAGCCGTTGGCCAGTCCGAGTTTCTTGGCGACGGCGCCGGCGGTGACGATCAGGTGGCCGAGAATTGACTCGTCTGCGGCGGTGG